>CAITLX010000527.1 GCA_903893335.1 uncultured delta proteobacterium
CCAGCACCAGCGAGCTCATCGACTGGATCTCGGCGCTCACGCGCGCCGGGCTCGGCGTCGAGCGCATCGGCCGCGAGCTGCCCTTCCTCGGCGTGCTCATCAAGAAGGAGCAGGACGTGAACGCCGTCGCCGACGCGCGCAAGGGCACCGGCCCGCGTCGCTGATCCCGCCGGCGAGAGCTCAGCGAGGGTACGGCTCGCCGCGCCAGATCGCCGTCGCGCGGTAGAGCTGCTCCGCGAGCACGAGCCGCGCGAGCCGGTGCGGCAGCGTCATCGTCGAGAGGCTGAGCGCCTCGTTCGCCGCGCGTGAGGCCTCGGGGGGGATGCCCTCGGCGCCGCCGATGAGGAAGGTGACGCTCCCCTTGCCGGTCGCGACCCAGCGCGCGAGCCAGGCCGCGAAGCCCTCGCTCGTGTGCTGCTTGCCCCCGACCTCGAGCGCGACGACGTGGCTCGACGGCGGGATGGCGCGGGCGAGCGCCGCCGTGACGACCGCAGGAGGGCCGTCCTTCAGCTCGACCTCGTCGATGGGCAGGTGACGGCGCGCGCGCGCGAGGTACTCATCGAGCGCCTCGCGCACGCCACGCTCCTTCACGCGGCCGACGGCCACGACCGTCACCCGCACGGCACGCCCAGGCTACGCCTGGCCCTTTCGGAAGACAGACTCAGGCTACGCCTGGCCCTTGGGCACGCGCAGGCGCGCGGCGTCCATCCAGAGCCCGTCGATGTCGTAGAGCCCGCGTGCCTCTTCCTGGAACACGTGCGCGACGACGTCGCCGAAGTCGAGCAGGACCCAGGTGGCCGCCGGCAGGCCCTCGACCGACAGCGCGCGGCTGCCGCGCTCGCGCGCTGCGTGCTCGAGCTCCTGCGCGAGCGCGTCGACGTGACGCGACGACGTGCCCGTCATGAGGACGAGGAAGTCCGCGTAGTCGACCTTGCCGACGACATCGAGGATCTCGACGCCGGCTGCCTTCTTCTCGAGCCCCGCGGCGGCGAGCGCCACGGCGAGATCGCGAGCGGCGTCGTCGCGAGCCGTCGCGCCGACCCCCTCGACCTTGGGCGCCCGCTTGGCGGCGCGCTTGGGGCGCGGCGCCGCCGGCGCCCGCTGCTCGGTCGGCTCCTCCTGCGACCTCTTCTGCTTCGGCTCCTCCGACGCGCGCTTCACCGTCGGCGTCCGCACGCGCTTCACGGCAGACGGCGACGCGCGCTTCACGGTCGGCGTCGGCGCACGCTTCACGTTCGTCGCGGCGAGAGCCCGCCGCGGCGCCTTCTCGCCAGCCGGTCGCTTCGCGCGAGGCTGGGCTGGAGCGCGCTTCGAGCGCGACGTTGCGGGACCAGGCTTCGAGCGCGGCGCAGCAGGCGCTCGCTTCGGTGTCTTCTTCCGGGTGTCTTCAGCCACGCGTCTGACCCTCTCCGTACACGATCCACTTCTTCGTCGTCAGGCTCACGAGCCCCATGGGCCCGTAAGCGTGCAGCTTGGTGGTCGAGATGCCGATCTCGGCGCCGAGACCGAGCTGACCACCGTCGTTGAACCGCGTCGAGGCGTTGACCAGGACGCAGCTCGCATCGACCTCGCGCAGCCACCGCTGCGAGCTCGCGTAGCTCGGCGTGCAGATGGCCTCGGTGTGCCCCGAGCCGTAGCGAGCGACGTGCCCGAGCGCCTCGTCGAGCCCGGAGACGACCTTGACGGCGAGCACCTTGGCGAGGAACTCGCGGCCGAAGTCGTCGTCGGCTGCGGGACGAACGCCGGGCAGGAGCGCGACGGTGCGAGCGCAGCCGCGGAGCTCGACGGCGTGCTGGGCCGCGACGGGACCGAGCGCGGCGAGGAGCGCTGCCGCGTCGGCCTCGTGCACCAGCAGGCACTCGAGCGCGTTGCACACGCCGGGGCGCACGGCCTTGCCGTCGACGACGAGCGCGAGCGCCATCGCCACGTCGGCGCCCTGGTCGACGAACAGGTGGCAGACGCCCTGGTAGTGCTGGATGACGGGCACACGCGCGTGCTCGGTGACGAAGCGGATGAGCCCCTCGCCGCCGCGCGGGATGACGAGATCGAGCAGCCCCGTCATGCCGACGAGCACGCGGATGGCGTCGCGGTCGCCCGGGGGCACGAGCTGCACCGCGTCGGCGGGGAGCCCGGCCTCGACGAGCGCGGCGCGCACGACGGCGCCGAGCGCCTCGTTCGAGGCCGCGGCCTCGGAGCCTCCGCGCAGCACGACGGCGTTGCCGCTCTTGAGGCAGAGCACGGCGGCGTCGACCGTGACGTCGGGGCGGCTCTCGTAGACCATGGCGACGACGCCGAGCGGCACGCGCACCTGCCCCACGAGCAGCCCGTTGGGGCGTCGCCCCATGCCCTCGACCTCGCCGACCGGGTCGCCGAGCGCCTGCACCTCGAGCACCCCGCGCGCCATCCGCTCGAGCCGGGGGGCGTCGAGCGCGAGGCGGTCGATCATGGCCTCGGAGAGCCCGCGCTCGCGCGCGCTCGCCACGTCGCGACGGTTGGCCTCGAGCACGGCGCCGGCGTCGGCGACGAGGCGGCGCGCGACGGCTGCGAGGGCGGCGTCCTTCTGGCCAGGGCTCGCGGCGGCGAGCACGCGCGACGAGGCTCGCGCCTGCTCGCACTGCGCGCGGATCGCCTGCTCGATCGCCGGAGCCATCATGGGGGCGGCAGGCTAGCACCTCGAACGCGGCGCGTGGTACCGTCGTGGCTTCGTTCTCGGGCCTGGCTTCATGGATCCGCACGCCTTCACGGAGCTGGCAGAGCGCCTCGCAGCCGACCCCCACGACGCCGACGCGCTGAGCCGCGCCCACGCCGCGGGGCAGGCCGATCCGCGGGCGTACGCGACGTTCCTCGAGGGCGTCGCCGGCCGCTCGACCGAGGAGCGCTACCGCGGGCACTGGCTCGGCGAGGCGTCGAGCGTCTGGCTGCACGCGCTCGACGACGTGGATCGGGCCAAGGACGCCGTGCGCCGCGCCCTCGCGCACGACGCGGGCAACCCGCGCGCGCTGCGCGTCGCGCGCCTGCTGTGCGAGCGCGCGGGGCGCCCCGCCGAGGCGCGGGCGATCCTCGATCGCGAGCTCTCGCTCGTGACCGCGATCGCCGACCGCGTCGAGCTGCTCGTCGCCAAGGCCCGCCTGCTGCGCGCCGAGGGGGACCTCGCCGGCGCGGCGTCCGCGCTCCGCTCGGTTCGCGCCGTCGACGCGGGCGAGACGGCCTTCGCCGACGAACTCGCGACCATCCTGCTCGAGCGCATCGCGCGGGGCGACGCCGTCTCCGACGAGGAGCGCCACGAGGCCGCCGACCTGCTGCTCGGGCTCGCGGTCGCGCACACGGGCCAGGCGGCGCTGCGCTATGCGCTGCAAGCGCTCGACGCCGACCCGGGCCACGAGCGCGCCCTCGCGGTCGCCACCGAGTGGGCCGAGGCCGACGGCGAGGCCGATCAGCTCGCGAGCCGCTGGGCCGCCTACCTCTTTCACCACGCCGACGGCGCGCTGGCGAACAACCTCCGGCGCAGGCTCGCGGCCGCGCACGAGCGCGCCGGCTGCCTCGGCGACGCCATCGTCACGCTCGCGCCCCTCGCGGACGCCGGCGACCTCGACGCCGAGGCGCGCGTGCTCGCGCTGGCCGAGGCCGAGGGGAACGTCGGCGAGCTTGGCAAGCGCCGCACCGCGCGCGCGCTGCGCCTCCCCGCCTCCGAGCGGCTCGACGAGCTCGCGGCGGTCGCCGCCCTGTACGAGGCGCACGCGCGCACCGACGACGCAGCCCGCGCGTGGCACCTCGTGCTCGGGCTCGCCCCCGCGCACGCGCACGGGTTCGCGCTCGTCACGGCGCACCTGCGGCGCCACGAGCGCTGGGTCGAGCTGCAAGCGACGCTCGTCGCCGCCGCGCGCGAGCCCTCGACGCCGCCTGCCACCGCGCGTGAGCACCTGCGCGAGGCCGCCCGCCTCGGCGAGCGCACGGGGGACGTCGCCGCCGTCGCGCCGCTCTGGCGCGAGCTGGCCCACGCCGACCCCGCCGACGCCGAGGCCTCGCAGGCGTGGCTCCGCTTCCTCGAGCGCTCGGGGCGCTGGACCGAGCTCGCGGCTGCCGTGGGCGAGCGCGCCGAGGCCGAGCGCGACGACGCCGCGCGCGCGGGGCTGCTCGGCCGGGCGGCCGATCTGCTGATCCAGGCGGGCGACCACCCGGGCGCGCTCGCGCGCTACGAGCAGGCCGTCGCGCTCGTGCCCGCCAACGACGACTGGGCGACCGCGGTCGAGCTGCGTTACGCGGCAGCGGGCCGCTACGACGCGCTGGCCACCTTCCTGCTCGACCGCGCCGACCGCCTACCCGATCGGCCTCGGCGCCTCGCGCTGCGCAAGCGCGCGGGCGCGATGCTGGAGCACCGGCTCGGCGCCCCCGAGCGGGCCGCCGACGCATTTCGCGCCGCCCTCGCCGACGGCGACGACGCCGAGGCGCTCGCCTCGCTCGCCGACCTCGCCGAGCACCTGGCCCGCTTCGACGTCGCGGTCGACGCGCTCGACCGCCTCGCGCTCGCGACGGTGGACGCGACCACCCGCCGCAACGCCCTCGCCCGCGCGGCCAGCCTCGCCTCCTCGCGGCTCGGCGACGACGCGGGGGCCCTCCGCCGCTGGGAGTCCCTGCTCGCGAGCGTCGATGCGGACGACCCCGCC
>CAITLX010000528.1 GCA_903893335.1 uncultured delta proteobacterium
GCACGCGCGCGCCGCGGTGCGAAGCGCGGCGAGGGCGGCGAGCCGGGTCGGCGCGTCGGCGGCGGCGAGGTGGAGCGCGAAGAGGTCGCCCCACGCCGCGTCCCACGCGACGGCCATGTGCGCGAGCGTCGCGAGGGCCTGGGGGGCCTCCTCCGCCTCGACGTCGTGCGCGTAGCCGAGGAGCGTCGACTGCGCGTAGAAGCCCGCCTTGGCGAGCAGCGCGCCGAGCGCCTCGACCGCGGCCTCGCCCTCGGCCTCGACGATCGTCACGTCGAGCTCGGGTCGCTCGCGCGCCGCGATGCGCGCGTCGCCCGAGCAGAAGACGCGCGCGCCCTCCGGCCCGGGCGGGGCCGCCGCGAAGCCGAGCGCCGTGAGCGTGGGCTCGAGGTGCTCGCGGGCCTCGTCGGGGGGCAGCGCGTAGACCCAGCGCGCGCGCTCGGTCATGCGCTCGAGCAGCGCGCGCGCGCGCGCCTTGAGGGCGGTCTCGGTGGGGCGCAGCGCCATGGTGGCCGACCTTGGCGCACCCCCCGCCGCGGCTCAACGGGCAAGTGCGCGCGGAGGGCGCCGATTCAGTTGGGCTGGCTGCGCGCTCGGGCGGATCAGTTGGGCTGGCTGCGCGCTCGGCGCCGATTCAGTTGGGCTGGCTCCGCGGGCGGCGCGTGGCTCGCCGGGCGGGCATGTCGCGGGTCACGGGGCCGGCCTGGTGGTGCACGAGCCGCCAAGCCCCCTCCTCGCGCAGGAAGTAGTTGGTGGCCGCGAGCGCCGTGCCCTGCACGACCTCGGTGCAGGTCACCACGGCGCTCTCGCCCAGCAAGAGCGCGACGGTGTCGCGGCACGACACGCGCGGCGACGACGCAGACGATAGAATGCGCTGCCAGCTTCGGAGTACCGTCGCGCGCCCCGTGAGCACCGGCCAGCCGGGGTGGATGCACGAGACCCGTACCCCCTGCGCCCAGCAGTCGCTCATCGTCTCGAGATCACGGCGGTCGAACGCGGCGTAGAACGCCTCGTTGGCGGCGAGGACCTCGTCTTCGGGTGTCGTCACCCACGGAGGTTAGCAGATGCCCGGCGATCGGGAATGAACCAGCCCCGTCGCCTGCTCGGGGCGGGCGGTGGTAGATCGTCGCGTCCAGGAGACATTCGCATGAACGACGTCCGCGCCCTGAACGAGCTCGTGGCGAAGGAGAGCGCCTTCGTCGACCGCCTCACCCACGAGGTCGGCAAGGTCATCGTCGGTCAGGCCTACATGATCGAGCGCATCCTCATCGGGCTGCTCACCGGCGGCCACGTGCTGCTCGAGGGCGTGCCCGGCCTGGCCAAGACGCTCACGGTGCGCACGCTCTGCGACGCCATCTCCGCGAAGTTCGCGCGCGTGCAGTTCACGCCCGACCTGCTGCCCGCCGACCTCGTCGGCACGGTCGTCTACCACCAGCAGCGCGGCGAGTTCACCTCCAAGCTCGGCCCCATCTTCGCCAACCTGGTGCTCGCCGACGAGATCAACCGCGCGCCGGCCAAGGTGCAGAGCGCGCTGCTCGAGGCGATGCAGGAGCGCCAGGTCACCCTCGGCGACAAGACCTACCCCCTGCCCGACCCCTTCATCGTCATGGCGACGCAGAACCCGATCGAGCAGGAGGGCACCTACCCCCTGCCCGAGGCGCAGGTCGACCGCTTCATGCTCATGGTCAAGGTCGGCTACCCGTCGCGCGCCGACGAGCGGCTCATCATGGACCGCATGACGGGCCCCATCGCGCAGCGCGCCGAGCCCGTCGTCTCGCCCGCCGAGCTCATCGAGGCGCGCAAGCTCGTGCGCGACGTCTACATGGACGACCGGGTGAAGGACTACATCGTGGACGTCGTGTTCGCGACGCGCGAGCCCGAGCGGCGCGGCATGAAGGACCTCGCCGGCCTGCTCGACTACGGCGCGAGCCCGCGCGCCTCGATCGCGCTCGCGCTCGCCGCGCGCGCGCACGCGTTCCTGCGCCACCGCGGCTACGTCACGCCCGAGGACGTCAAGGCCATCGGCCCCGACGTGCTGCGCCACCGGCTCGTGCTCAGCTACGAGGCCGAGGCCGAGGAGGTGACCGCCGAGCACATCGTGCGGCGCGTCTTCGAGGTCGTCGAGGTGCCGTGAGCCGCGGCTCCGAGGGGCAGCCCGCATGATCCCGAAGGAGCTGTTGCGCGCGCTGCGCAAGATCCAGATCCACACCGCGCGCCTGGCCGATCAGCAGCTCGCCGGGACGTACACCTCGGGCTTCAAGGGCCAGGGGCTCGCGTTCCGCGAGGTGCGCCCCTACCAGCCGGGCGACGACGTCCGCACCATCGACTGGAACGTCTCGGCGCGCATGCAGGAGACCTTCGTCAAGGTCTTCGTCGAGGAGCGCGAGATGACCGTCATGCTCGTCGTCGACCTGTCGGCGAGCGAGCGGTTCGGCACGCGCCGCGCGAGCAAGGCGCAGGTGGCCGCCGAGGTCGCGGCGCTCTGCGCGTTCAGCGCCATCGACAACGGCGACCGCGTCGGGCTCATCATCTCGACCGACCGCGTCGAGAAGATCGTGCCGCCCAAGAAGGGGGACAAGCACGTCATGCGCGTCGTGCGCGAGATCCTCGGCTTCGAGCCGGCGCGCTCGGGCACCGATCTGGTCGTCGCGCTCCAGACGCTCGTGAAGGTCGCGCGCCGCCGCAGCGTGGCGTTCCTCGTCAGCGACTTCTTCGCGCCGGGCTACGAGCGCGCGCTCGCGCTCGCGGCGGCCAAGCACGACGTCATCCCCGTCGTGCTCGTCGACCCGCGCGACGAGGCGCTCCCCGACGTCGGCCTCGCCTCGTTCGAGGACTGGGAGACGGGCGAGACGCTCGTCGTCGACACCGGCGACGCGCGCGTGCGCGCCTCCTACGAGCACGCGATGAAGCGCGCCACGCTCGAGCGCGCCGCGCTGTTTCGCAAGCTCGGCATCGACCACTGCACGGTGCGCACCGACGGCTCGTTCGTCACGCCGCTGCGCGACTTGTTCGCGCGTCGCGCGCGCCGCGCCAGCTCGCGCTGACGCGCTTCGGCCTGGCCGCGCCCGCGCGCCGCCTGCACACTCCGAGCGAGCCCCTTGCGCCGCCCGAAGCTCCTCGCCCTGGCCCTCGCCCTCGCGGCAGCGCTCGCCTGCGCGGCGCCCGCGCTCGCCGCCGCGCCGCCGCCCGCCTCGCCCGCCAAGGC
>CAITLX010000529.1 GCA_903893335.1 uncultured delta proteobacterium
CCATCCGCCCGATTTCGTGGCGCCTGCGGTAAGCCCTAAGCGCAACGCTCAGCCGAGCGCGAGCCCGGCCGCGGCTGCGCAGGCGCCCGCCGCAGCGGCGCCGACTGCGCGCCCTGCGCCGAGCAAGGGCAATGGCGTGGCGTGGGACCCGGGCGGCCTCGCCGAGCTGCTCGCGCCGGTCGCGACCTCCCCCTCCGACACCGTCATGCAGGGGCGCGTCGCGCAGCTCATCAACGCGTACCGCGTGCGCGGCCACCTCTTCGCGCACGTCGACCCGCTGCACGCGCCGCCGGCCAAGCCCCCCGAGCTCGAGCTCGCGCGCTTCGGCCTCGGCCCCGCCGACCTCGACGGCGCCTACTCGACCGTCGACATGGCGGGCCCGCAGACGGCCACGCTGGGCGAGATCATCGCGCGCCTCGAGGAGACCTACTGCCGCTCCATCGGCGTCGAGTTCACCCACATCGATCAGCCCGAGATGCGCTCGTGGCTGCAAGCTCGCATGGAGGCGACGCAGAACCGCCTCACGCTCACGCGCGACGAGCAGATCCGCATCCTCACCAAGCTCACCGACGCCGAGACGCTCGAGCAGTTCATCCACAAGAACTACGTCGGCGCGAAGCGCTTCTCGCTCGAGGGCGCCGAGAGCCTCATCCCGCTGTGCGACCTGCTCGTCGAGTCGGCCGGCGCCGCCGGCGTCGAGGAGATCGTCATCGGCATGGCCCACCGCGGCCGCCTCAACGTCCTGGCCAACATCCTCGACAAGAGCGTGCGCGAGATCTTCGCCGCGTTCGAGGACGACGAGCCCGAGAAGTTCATGGGGCGCGGCGACGTCAAGTACCACCAGGGCTACTCGACCGACCACCGCACCTCGTCGGGCAACGCGGTGCACCTCACGCTCGCGTTCAACCCCAGCCACCTCGAGTGGGTCAACCCCGTCGTCGAGGGGCGCGTGCGCGCCAAGCAGGACCGCCGAGGCGACCGCGATCGCCGCAGCGTGATGCCGCTGCTCATCCACGGCGACGCGGCCTTCATGGGCCAGGGCGTCAACGCCGAGACGCTCAACCTCATGGGCCTCGAGGGCTACGAGACGGGCGGCACCATCCACGTCGTGGTCAACAACCAGATCGGCTTCACGACGCTGCCGGGCGACTCGCGCTCGACGCGCTACGCGACCGACATCACGCGGATGCTGAAGGTCCCCGTCTTCCACGTGAACGGCGAGGACCCGGAGGCGGTCGCGCAGGTCACCGCGCTCTCGATCGACTTCCGCCAGCGGTTCGGCAAGGACGTCGTCGTCGACATGTACTGCTACCGCCGCTACGGCCACAACGAGGCCGACGAGCCGCGGTTCACCCAGCCGTCGATGTACGCCCTCATCGACGAGCGGCCGGGCGTGCGCGCGGTCTACGTGCAGCGCCTGCTCGAGATGGGGCAGATCACCAAGCCGCAGGCCAACGAGATCGCGCTGACGCGCCGCCAGGCGCTCGAGGCGGCGCTCGTCGAGGCCAAGCGCGGGGGCTTCACGCCCAGCCCCAATGCCATGGGGGGCCTCTGGCGCCCCTACGTCGGCGGCCCCGACGCCGCCTCCCCCGAGGTGCCGACGTCGCTCCCGCGCGAGCAGCTCGTCGCGCTCGCCAAGCGCGCCGTCGCCATCCCCGAGGGCTTCCGCGCCAACCCCAAGGTCGCGCGCCTGCTCGCCGCGCGCATCGATCGCCTCGAGAAGGGCCAGCCGGTCGACTGGGCCACGGGCGAGATGCTCGCGTACGCCTCGCTGCTCGACCAGGGCGTGCGCGTGCGGCTCAGCGGCCAGGACGCCCGCCGCGGCACCTTCAGCCACCGCCACGCGACGCTGCACGACGCGCAGACGGGTCAGGCCTACACCCCGCTGTCCAACCTCGGCGCGGGCGCCGCGCGCTTCGAGGTCTGGGACAGCCCGCTCTCCGAGAGCGGCGTGCTCGGCTTCGAGTACGGCTACAGCCTCGACCAGCCCGACGGCCTCGTCATCTGGGAGGCGCAGTTCGGCGACTTCGCCAACTGCGCGCAGGTCATCATCGACCAGTTCATCGTGTCGGGCGAGGACAAGTGGCACCGCCTCAGCGGGCTCGTGCTCTACCTGCCGCACGGCTTCGAGGGTCAGGGGCCCGAGCACTCGAGCGCGCGGCTCGAGCGCTTCCTCCAGCTCGCCGCCGAGGACAACGTGCAGGTGGTCAACCTCACGACGCCCGCGCAGCTCTTCCACGCGATCCGCCGCCAGATCGTGCGCCCCTGGCGCAAGCCGCTGGTGGTCATGACCCCCAAGAGCAAGCTGCGCGAGCAGAACGCGACGATCGACGACTTCGTCTCCGGCTCGTTCCAGCGCGTCATCGGCGACCCGAGCGTCGAGCCCGACAAGGCCACGAGCGTGCTGCTCTGCTCGGGGCGCGTCTATTTCGACCTCGTCGCCGAGCGCAAGCGCCTCGGCGCCGACACCCACGCCATCGTCCGGCTCGAGCAGCTTTACCCGCTGTCGGGTGAGCTGGCGCGCGTGCTCGCTCCTTACCGCGCGGGCACGCCGCTCGTCTGGGTGCAGGACGAGCCCTCGAACATGGGCGCCTGGTACTACCTCAACGCGCGGCTGCCCGGCCTCATCGGCGATCGCCTGCCGCTCGGCGTCGTGTCGCGCGCCGAGAGCGCGAGCCCGGCGACCGGGTCGCACTCGAGCCACGACCTCGAGCAGAAGATGCTGCTCGAGGCGGCGTTCGGGCGAAAGTAGCCGCCGAGCGCGCTCAGGCGGCGCGGGCGGTCGGCGCTCGCACGCCGCGCCTCCGCCTCACGAGCGTGGCCGCGAGTCCGAGCGCCGCGAGCCATGCCACGCCGTCGGGCCTCGAGCCCTCGCGCGAGGCGCCGACCAGACGGCAGCCGCAGCCCTTGGACTGGTCGACGTTCAGCGTGTCGCTGCCGGCCGTGGTGGCGCTCTCGGGCACACCGCCGTCGTCGCTGGCCACGACGCACTTGTCCTGCGCGCAGAGGTAGCCCTTGGCGCAGGGCTGGAGCTGCGGGTCGCACAGCGTCGCGCAGCCCGTCACCGGCGTGCAGGTGTAGCCGCCGCAGCGCTTCTCGCTGCCGTCGGGGGCGATCTCGCTCGCGCCATCGACCGAGCAGGTCTTGCCACCCTGCGAGCAGGTCTGCTTGATCGGGTCGCACGTCAGGTTGCCCGCGCAGTCCGTATCGTTCGTGCAGCTCGACTTGCAGGCGAAGCCGCCGTCGATGCCCACGCCGCAGGCATAGGCTCCACAGGGAGTGTGGGTAGCGGGAGCGCACTGGCCCGCGCCGTCGCAGCCCGCTGCATTCAGGAGCGACTCGCCCTCGCACGAGGCGAGCGCGCACTCGGTGGCGCGGTCGGGGTAGGCGCACGAGGTGCGGTCGCCGCCACCGCAGGTGCCCTTGCACACCCCCGCGCCGTCGCAGACCTTGCGCGAGCCGACGGGCGAGCCCGTGACCACGCTGCACGCGCCCTCGGAGCCTCGCAGGTTGCACGCCTCGCACTGACCGCCGCAGGCCTCGTTGCAGCAGAGGCCGTCGGCGCAGTGGCCGAGGCCGCACTCGCGGTCGGCGGCGCAGACCGCTCCCTGCGCGAGCTTGGCGATGCACGCGGCGGCCTTGCAGAAGAAGCCATCGACGCAGTCGGCGTCCGCGGCGCAGCCCGCGAGGCAATGCCCGCCGGTGCACTGGTACGGCGCGCACGCGACGGCGTTGTCCTGCGTCACGCCGCAGAGGCCCACCCCGTCGCACACCTGCCGCACCTCGGCGCCGCCGAGGCACAGGTCGGCGCCGCAGCCTTGGCCGGGCGGATGGAGCGCGCACGCACGCGCGCCGTCGCAGGTGCCGCTCGTGCCGCAGGTGCTGGCGGGCGTCGTCACGCACTCGCCGTCGGGGTTTCGCCCCGCGGCCACCGCGCCGCACACGCCGTCGGCGCCCTGCCCCTTCTTCACCGCGCTGCACGCCTCGCAGAGCCCCGCGCAAGCGGTGTCGCAGCAGTAGCCGTCCACGCAGCTGCTCCCCTCACACTCGAGCGAGGCGCCACAGGCGCTGCCCTTGCCCTTCTTCGCCAGGCACGCACCCGCGGCGCAGTACGAGCTCGCCGGCGCGAAGCAGTCGTCTGCCGTCGCGCACGGCGCGCACCTGCCGCCCGCGCAGCGCAGCGGAGCACACGGCGTCCCCCCGGCCGAGACGGCGCACACGCCAGGCCCCTGGCACACCTCACCGACGAGCAGGTTGCCGTTGCAGCTGCCGCTCGCGCTTCCGCAGAGCGTCCCCACGGCCCAGAACGCGCACGCTCCATTTCCGTCGCACGAGCCCTCGGTGCCGCAGGTGCTCGGAGCCTGCTGCGCGCACTCGTTGTCGGGGTCGTGCTGCACGCCCACCGCGCCGCACGCGCCGTCCGCGCCGCCCCCCTTCTTGGCGCCGCTGCAAGCGACGCAGGTGCCGCCGCAGGCCGTGTCGCAGCAGAACCCGTCGACGCAGAAGCTGGACAGACACTGCGCGGCGCCGCTGCACGCCGCGCCCGCGGACTGCTTCGGCTCGCACGCGTGGCTCGCGCCGTTGCAGTAGCTGCCCGCCGCGCACTCGACGTCGCCCGAGCAGCTCGTCGCGCAGAGGCCGGTCGCGACCGAGCAGACGAAATTGCCGCACGCCGACCCGCTCGCGCTCTTGCCGCAGGTGCCGGGCGCGGTGCAAACGCTCGCGCGGCTCTCGTTGCCGACGCACGACGGCGCGCCGCACTCGGTGCCGCCCGACCAGTACGCGCACGCGCGCGCCCCATCGCACTGCCCATTGGTGCCGCACGTGCTCTGGGACTGCGTCGCGCACTCGGCGTCCGGGTCGCTGCTCGCCGCGACCGCGCCGCACGCGCCGTCGAGGCCCGCGCCCCCCTTCTTCACCGCCGTACACGCCTCGCACAGCCCCGCGCACGCCGTGTCGCAGCAGACGCCGTCCACGCAATGTCCCCCCTCGCACGCGCTCGCGCCCGAGCACGCGGCCCCCGGCGCGAGCCTGGCCACGCACTGCGAGCCGCTGCAGAAGCTGCCCGCCGAGCAATCGACGTCGGACGCGCACGCCGTCTGGCACGCGCCGGTCGTCGCGCTGCACACATAGGCGCCGCACGCGGCGCCGCTCGCCGAAACCGCGCACGACAGCGAGCCCGCGCACGTGCGCGGCCGCGACTCCCCCCCGACGCACACGGCGCCCGCGCAGCTCGTGCCGACCGGCCACACGGCGCACGCGCGGTTGCCGTCGCACGAGCCATTCTGCCCGCAGGTGCTCTGCAGCTCTGCGAAGCACTCGGCGTCGGGGTCGCGGTTCGCCGCGACGGCGCCACACACGCCGTCGCCGGCCACGCCCTTCTTCAGCGCGCTGCATGCCTCGCACAGCCCGGCGCAAGCGGTGTCGCAGCAGAGTCCGTCGGCGCAGTGGCCCGTGGTGCACTCCGCGTCTGCCCCGCACGCGGCGGCCTGCGCCTTCTTCGCCAGGCATTGCCCCCCGGCGCCGCAGTAGCTCGCGGCGGGGTTGGAGCAGTCGGCCGCCGTCGCGCACGCCGCGCATACGCCGCCGACACACCGCTGCGCGCCGCAATCGACGCCGCTCGTCGCGTTCGTGCACGCGCCGACGCCGGAGCACACCTTGCCGACCACGAGGTTGCCGGTGCACACGTTGCCGCCGTTGCCGCAGTCGGTCCCCGCGGCCCACGTCGCACAGGCCCCGGCGCCGTTGCACGCGCCGGTCTGCGCACACGTCGCCTTCGCGTCCTGCGTGCACTCGTCGTCCGGGTCTTCGCCCGCGGCGATCGGGCCGCACGCGCCATCGGCCCCCTGGCGCTTTCGCGCGTTGCTGCACGCCTGGCACCGCCCGCCACACGCCGTCTCGCAGCAGACGCCGTCGACGCAGTTGCCGAGCGCGCACTCGGCGGCTCGCGTGCACGAGGCGCCGGGCGACTGCCTCGACACGCATGCTCCGCTCGGGTCGCAGTAGTGGCCGCTCGCGCACGCTGCGTCGCTCGCGCACGCCGTCGCGCAGGTGCCGCTCGTCGTGCTGCACGCATAGGCCCCGCACGCCGTCCCGCTGACGGTGCCGCAGGTCCGCGCCGCCGTGCAGCGCTGCGGCCGACTCTCGTTGCCGACACAGGTCGGGTTGCCGCAGCTCGCCGCCGTGCTCGCCCAGGTGTCGCAGGCGCCCGAGCCGTTGCAGGAGCCGTTCTGGCCGCACGAGCTCTGCCCCTCGAGCGCGCAGTGTTCGCCCGGATCGATGCCGGACCGGGCGTTGCCGCACTCGCCGTCGGCGCCGGCTGACTTCGCCGCAGCCGAGCAGGCCTGGCAGAGACCCGTGCACGCGGTGCCGCAGCACACGCCCTGCACGCAGTAGCCGCTCGAGCACTGGCTCGCGCGGCTGCACGTCGCGCCGTTCGTCGCCTGCGCCACGCACACGTGCGGGCTCACCACGAGGTCGCAGAACCACCCCGCCTGGCAGCCGGTGTCGGCGGTGCACGCCGCCGGGCACACCGGGACGGCGCCGTTGCAGACGAAGCCGGCGCCGCACGCCGTGGAGGACGACGCGGGCACGGGGGTGCACGCTCCCGGGTGGCCGGGCACGTTGCAGGCGTCGCAAGCGCCCCCACACGCCGTGTCGCAGCACGCGCCGTCCACGCAGTTGCCCGAGGCGCACTCGCGGCAGTTGCCTTGCTGGGCCACGTTGCAGTCGGCGATTCGGTTGCAGGCGCTTCCGGCCAGCCGCTGCGGCGTGCAGGTGCCGGCCACGCTGCAGAACGCTCCCGCAGCGCACTCGACGTCGGCGCCGCACGAGGCCGGGCAGGCGCCGTCGGCGCCGTTGCACATCAGGTTTCCGGCGCACGCCGGAGTGGCCAAGGCGCCCTGTGCGAGCGGCGTGCAGGTCCCGTCGGTGGTGGCCCCCCTGGCGACGGCGCACGCGTCGCACGCGCCCGAACAATCGCTGGTGCAGCAGACGCCGTCGGCGCATGCGTAGGTCGTCGCGCAGTAGGCGTCGGCGAGGCACGCCGAGCCCGCGACTCCGCGCAGCTCGAAGACGTAGGCCGCTCCTTGCCCGTCGTGACCGCGCACGGTCTTGGCCACGGCACCGAGCAGCGCCGACCGCCCCGAGAGGGTCGCGGCGTATGCGAAGCGGTCCCACTTCGCACCGTCGTTCGCAGTCAACTCCTGCTCCTGCGTCCAGGCCGTCCCGCTCTGCACGTAGACGTACGCCGCCCCCTGGGCTTCCTTCGAGGCTATGGGCTTGTTGGACGCGCCGACCAGGGCGGTCGTCCCCGAGAGCGCGACCGACCAGCCGAAATGGTCGCCTCCCGCACCGTCGCTCGCGGTGAGCCTCTGCCACTGCGTCCACGCCGAGCCGCTCTGCTGGAAGAGGTAGGCCGCGCCTTGCTGGGCGTTCACACCGACGGTCTTGTCGTAGGCACCCACCAGCGCCGTCGTCCCCGAGAGCGCGACCGCCGCTCCGAAGAAGTCGTTCGCCGCGCCGTCGCTCGCGACGAGCCTCTGTTGTTCGGCCCATGCCGAGCCGACCTGCGCGAAGACATAGGCCCCGCCCTGCCCGGCGTTCGCGCCGACGGTCTTGTAGGAGGCGCCGACCAGCGCGGTCGTCCCCGAGACCGCGACCCGCACTCCGAAGAAGTCGCTCGCCGCGCCGTCGCTCGCGACGAGCTTGTACTGCTCGGTCCACGTCGAGCCGCGCTGCACGAAGACGTACGCCGCGCCCTGAGCGGCGTTCGCCCCAACGGTCGCGCCGTAAGCGCCTACCAGCGCCGTCGTCCCCGAGAGCGCGACCGAGATGCCGAGATGGTCGCCCGGCGCTCCGTCGCTCGCGGTGAGCTTCTTCCGCTGCGTCCAGACCGTCCCGCTCCGGGCGAAGACGTACGCCGCGCCTTGCTGGAAGTTCTCGCCGACCGTCGCGTCGTACGCCCCGACGAGAGCGGTCGTATCCGAGAGCGCGACCGAGACGCCGAAGCAGTCGAGCGTCGCCCCGTCGTCGGGCATCAACTTCTGCTGCAACGCCCAGTCGGCGCCGCTTCGCTCGAACAGGTACGCCGCCCCCTCGCTGTAGTTGCCGCCAGCGCGCTTGGCGTCTGCCCCCACGAGCGCGGTCGTACCCGAGAGCGCGACCGAGACGCCGAACTCGTCCCCCGGCGAGCCGTCGCTCGCGGTCAACTCCTGCAGCAACCCATTCAAGCCCGGATTGCCGACGGTGTAGACGCTCACGGCTCCCTCGCGGAGCATGGTCACACCATCGGCCTTGTTCGGCGCCCCCAGGAGGGCCGTCGTCCCCGACAGCGCCACGGAGCGTCCCAACGAGTCACCGTCCCCTCCGTCGGTGGCGCTCAACGACTCTTGCTCGATCCAGACGCCGCCGCTCTGCTCGAAGACGTACGCGGTGCCTTGCCAGACGTTTGCGCCAACGTTCTTGTCGGGAGCGCCGACCAGCGCCGTCGTCCCGGACAGCGCCACGGACGCGCCGAAGTGTTCGAGCGCCTCGCCGTCGCTGGCCGTCAGGGCCTGTTTCTGCGCCCAGCCTCCCGACCCGCCCAGCACGAAGAAGTACGCCGCGCCCTGCCCATCCTTCGCGCCGACGCGCTTGTTGTTCGCGCCGACGAGCGCCGCCGCCCCCGAGAGCGCCACGGAGCAGCCGAACCCGTCCTGCGCCGCGCCGTCGCTGGCGCTCAGGGCCTGCTGCTGCGCCCAGACACCCGACACGCCCTGCACGAAGACGTACGCCGCGCCCTGCCCTCCGTTCGCACCGAGGGTCTTACCCGACGCGCCGACGAGCGCCGTCGTGGCCTCGAGCGCCACCGAGCTGCCGAAGCTGTCGTGACGCTCACCGTCGCTCGCGGTCAGCCTCTGCTGCTGCGTCCAACCCGTCCCGCTCCCGACCTGCGCGAAGAGATACGCCGCGCCCTGAAGGGCGCCGACCCCTGCGGTGCCGGGCTGGCCATGATGCGGCGCCCCCACCAGCGCGGACGCTCCTGACAAGGCGACGGACTCGCCAAAGGAGTCGTCCGCCGCTGCGTCGTCCGAGGACAGCTTGCTCTGCACCGTCCACACGCCCCCGGTCCGAGCGAAGACATACGCAGCGCCTGCGCTGGCGACCCCGCCCACCGCCAGCTTCGGCGCCCCCACCAGCGCCGTCGTCCCCGAGAGCGCCACCGAGGTGCCGAAGCGGTCCTCCGCCGCCCCGTCGCCGGCGGTCAGCTTTTGCTGCTGGCTCCAGCCTCCGCCGATCAGCGCGAAGACGTAGGCCGCGCCCTGCGCGCCGTTCGCGCCGACGCTGCTGCTCGGAGCCCCCACGAGCGCGATCGTGCTGGAGACGGCCACGCTGGCGCCGAAGCGGTCGCCCTCCGCCCCCATGTTCTGGGTCACCTCCGCGAGCTGCGCCGCGACGAGCGGATCGATCGTCACCGGCCAGCG
The DNA here is from genome assembly GCA_903893335.1 of uncultured delta proteobacterium. GTDB lineage: Bacteria > Myxococcota_A > Polyangia > Polyangiales > Polyangiaceae > CAITLX01. The sequence continues at coordinate 9,465 of CAITLX010000529.1, forward strand.
TGCGCCCTCGGTCCGTACCCGGACGTCGATCGCGCCAGCGTTCACCGCGAGGCTCGCCTCGAGCGGAGCGCCGCTGGCGTCGTGCGCCCACACGCTGCCGTAGCGCGCGCGCGCGACGCCCGCCTCGTCGCGCAAGATGACCGCATCGCCCTTCGCCACGGGGGTGAGGCCCTCGACGCCGACCTCGAGCACGACCTCGCGCGCCTCGCCGCCGCACGGATCGGTCGGCAGCGTGAAGCCCTGCTCGACGCCGAGCGGACCGTTGACCGCCCACTCCTCGAAGGGTGCCCCCGCGACGACGCGCGCGATCGCGGCGCGGTGCGGCGCGTCCGTGGCCGGTCGAAGCTCGCTCGCCTTGACCTCGCCGCGCGCGTCGCCGCAGCGAACCGCGCGCGTCTCGAAGCGCGCCCGCCAGCCGTCCTGCGCGTGCTTCACTTCGAAGCCGCGCACATCGATGCGCGTCTCGAGCGCCTGCGTGAAGTTGTGCCCGACCCAGGCAGCGCCGACGCGAGCGAGGTGGTAGCGAGCGTCGCCCTTGCCCTCGGCCTGCACCGTCGCCGTATAGGCGGCGAGCACGCTCGCCTTCTGCCCCTCGTCGTCCGGCGCGGAGGCCGCCCCCTCGGCGGCGGACGCGTCGTGCGAGGCCGCGAGGGCCTCGTCGAGCAGGGCGCCCGGGGCGCGGCCTGGGCCACAGCCCGCGAGCCAGGGGGCCGAGAGGAGAGCCGCGGAGAGCACCGCGACGACGCGGCCGAGACGCACGACGTGCAACATGAACCCCCAGGGTGAAGAGGGGCACGGCTGGGAACCGCCGGTGCGCCGCACCTCGCGCGCGAGGGATGGCGGAGAGTATTCGCGTGTTTCGCGTTCCCCCGCAAGTGCAGAGACTGCGGCCTCGCTCGTTTCGTGGCGGTCGCCGCTACCCCCGCAGCCCCGCGACCTCGCCGGGCTCGAAGCCGAGCAAGTCGGGCTCGACCGCGAGCGACACGCCGAAGCGCTCGCGCACGCCGGCGCGCACCCGCGCCGCGAAGGCGACGACCTCGGCGGCCGAGGCGCCCCCGCGGTTGACGACCGCGAGCGCGTGGCGCGTCGAGAGCCCCACGCGTCCGTCGGAGGTGCCGCGCGGAAAGCCCGCGCGCTCGATGAGCCACCCGGCCGACAGCTTGGCGAAGCCTCCCGCCGCCGCGTAGCGCGGCATCGACTCGCCCGCGGGCAGGTCGGCCCGCCGCGCGACCGCGTCGGCCTCGTCGGCGCGCAAGGTCGGGTTGACGAAGAACGACCCGACGCTGCGGCCATTGGCGTCGGCGGGATCGAAGAGCATCGACTTGCCGCGCCGCAGCGCGAGCACGGCGTCGCGCGCCTCGGCGAGCGTCGGGCGAGCGCCCAGCGCGCGCGCGAGCTCGGGGTAGCGCACGTCGGGCGCGCCCCCCTCGACGAGGTCGAACGTCACGCGCGTCACGACGTACGCGTCGCGCCACGCCCCCTTGAACGCGCTCGACCGGTAGCCGAAGCCGCACGCGCTCGCGTCGAACCGCACCGCCTGGCCCGTGGCGCGCGCGAGGGCCTCGACAGCGACCACCGTGCTCGCGACCTCTTGCCCGTAGGCGCCGACGTTCTGCACCGGGGTCGCGCCGACCGACCCGGGCACGCCCGAGAGACACTCGAGCCCGGCGAGCCCGCGCTCCACCGCGAGCGCGACGAGAGCGTCGAGGGGCTCGCCGGCGGCGACCTCGACCCGCA
>CAITLX010000530.1 GCA_903893335.1 uncultured delta proteobacterium
CGCAGCGTCACGACGAATCCAGGCTGCAAGTGGCGCGCCGTCGCCTCGCCCCGAATCAGTCGGCGCAGCCCCCTTCCGCGCGAATCAGTCGGCGCAGCAGCGCACGCCGAGGTCGTCGAGCGTCTTGGTGCGCGCCAGCGCGCGCGCGGAGCTACAGCCCCAGTCGCTCGACTTGCTGACGTAGGAGCCTCCGCGCGCCTCGCACGTCGCCGTGTCACCGGTGCCGGTGCACTCCGCCGTCCACTCGCGCACGTTGCCGACGAGATCGTAGACCATCGTCTCGGTGACGCAGTCGGTCTTCGTCCCGACGTCCACCGCCGCGGTCAGAGCGCCCCCCTGACAGACGCTCGGATCGACGAAGTTGCCCCAGTTCGACGCGGTGTTGCCGCCGTTCTCGCAGGTCGTCACGTACTCCGACTGCTCGGCCGCGTTCACGGTGTAGGCGCCGCACAGCCGCTTGCCCGCCCACTTGCAGAAGGCCGCCGCGTCGCACCAATCGACGCCGCCGACCGGGAGCGACAAGTCGCTCGGAACGGTAGCCGTCGAGTCGAACGAGGGGTTGAGCCCCGTGCACTCGGTCACGTTCGCCGAATCGACCGGCGTCGTGGCCAGGAACTGCGCGTAATCGCCGACCTTCACCTCGGTCGCGTCCATCCAGAAGCAGGAGCCGTCGAGCCTGCCGACGTGGCGCATCGCGGGGCCGTGCGCGCCCGGCGCCCCCGCCTGGTCGCAAAGCGGCAGCGTCTGGTCGCGGGTGATGGTCGGCGGCCCGCTCGTGTCGGAGATGTTGGTCGCCTTGTGGCAACCGAGGGCCGCGAGAGCGACCGGCAACCAGACCACGTGTGTCGTCAGCTTCATGGACTTCCTCTTCGTTCAGCGAGCGGCGTGCCCAGCACGTCGCCGACGCCGCGACGCGACCAGCGCGAGCATCATAGCCGCGACCGCGGCTCCCCGTGTACCCCCTCCGCGTGCGGCGCCGCCGACCGTCGCGACGCTGCAGACGCCCTTGCTCTGATCGACGTTGAGCGTGTCGCTGCCTGCCGTGGTCGCGCTCTCGGGCACGCCGCCATCGTCGCTCGCCACGACGCACTTGTCCTGCGCGCAGAGGTACCCCTTGGCGCAGGGCTGCAGCTGCGGATCGCACAGCGTCGCGCAACCCGTCACCGGCGTGCAGGTGTAGCCCCCGCAGCTCTTCTCGCTGCCGTCGGGGGCGATCTCGCTCGCGCCATCGACCGAGCAGGTCTTGCCCCCTTGCGAGCAGGTCTCCTTGATCGGGTCGCAGGTCAGGTTGCCGGCGCAGTCGGTGTCGTTGTTGCAGCTCGACTTGCAGGCGAAGCCGCCAACGATGCCGACGCCGCAAGCGTAGGCGCCGCACGGCGTGTGCGTCGCGGGCGCGCACTGGCCCGCCCCGTCGCAGCCGGCCGCGTTCAAGAGCGACTCACCCTCACACGACGCCAGCGCGCACTCGGTGGCGCGGTCGGGGTAGGCGCACGAGGTGCGGTCGCCACCACCGCAGGTGCCCTTGCACACGCCGGCGCCGTCGCAGACTTTGCGCGAGCCGACGGGTGAGCCCGTGACGACGCTGCACGTACCCTCGTGGCCCAGCGCGTTGCACGCCTCGCACTGGCCGCCGCAGGCCTCGTTGCAGCAGACGCCGTCGGCGCAGTGGCCGAGGCCGCACTCGCGGTCGGCGGCGCACGCCGCGCCGAGCGCCTGCTTCGGCACGCAACCGCCACCCTGGCAGTAGAAGCCATCGACGCAGTCGCCGTCGGCGCCGCAGGCGCCGAGGCAGCGCCCGCCGGTGCACTGATAGGGAGCGCAGGCGACCGCCTTGTCCTGCGTAACACCGCAGAGCCCGAGGCCGTCGCACACCTGCCGCACCTCGGCGCCGCCGAGGCACACGTCCGAGCCGCAGGCTTGGCCCGGGCCGTACAGCGCGCACGACCGCGCGCCGTCGCAGGTGCCGCTCGTGCCGCAGGTCGTCGCCGCGCTCGTCGCGCACTCGTCGTCGGGGTCTTTCCCCACGCCGATCGCGCCGCAAACGCCGTCGGCGCCGCTCCCCTTATTCACCGCGCTGCACGCCTCGCAGGCGCCGCCGCAGGCCGTGTCGCAGCAGTAGCCGTCGATGCAGTTGCCGGTCGCGCACTCCGATCCGCCGCCGCAGGGCTGGCCGGGCGCCTGCACGCCGACGCAGTGCGACGTCGCGTCGCAGTAGTTGCCCGGCTGGCAGTCGGCCTTGCTCGCGCACGTCGTCAGACAGTTGCCGCTCGCTGCGCTGCACACGTACGCGCCGCAGCTCGTGCCGCTCGCGCTGACGGCGCACGACAGCGCGCCGGCGCAGGTGGAGGGGCGGCTCTCGTTGCCGACGCAGGTGGGCGAACCGCAGCCCGTACCGACCGACCAGTACGCGCACGCGCGGTTGCCGTCGCACTGACCGCTCAGGCCGCAGGTGGACTTCAGCTGCTCGACGCAGTCGCCGTCGGGGTCGTTACCCGATGCGATCGCGCCGCACTCGCCGTCCTTGCCTTGGCCCTTCTTCTGCGCGCTGCACGCCTCGCACGCGCTGCCGCACGCCGTGTCGCAGCAGAAGCCGTCGGTGCAGAAGCCGCTGGAGCACTCGCTCCCGCTCGCGCACGCGGCAGCCGCTGCCTTCTTCGTGAGGCAAGCGCCTCCGAGGCAGAAGCTGCTCGACGGCGAGAAGCAGTCGGACGCAGTCGCGCACGCGGCGCACATGCCGCCCGAGCAGCTCTGCGGCGCGCACGGCACGCCGCCGGCGGACACGGCGCACACGCCCGGCCCCTGGCACACCTCGCCCACGAGAAGGTTGCCATTGCACGTGCCGGCCGAGCTGCCGCAGAGCGTGCCAACCGCCCAGAACGCGCACGCTCCGCTTCCGTCGCAGTAGCCGTCGGTGCCGCAGGTGCTGCGCGCCTGCTGCGCGCACTCGTTGTCCGGGTCGGACTGCACCGCGATGGCACCGCAGGCGCCGTCGCTCCCGCCGCCCTTCTTCGCGCTGCTGCACGCCATGCAGGCGCCGCCGCACGCCGTGTCGCAGCAGAAGCCGTCCACGCAGTTTCCCGCCACGCACTGCGCCGTCGAGGAGCACACCGCGCCCGCGGCCTGCTTGGTCTCGCACGCGTGGGTCGCCCCGTTGCACCAGCTACCCGTCGTGCACTCTGCGTCGCTCGAGCAGGTCGTGGCGCACAGGCCGGTCGCGGTCGAGCAGACGAAGTTCCCGCACGCCACGCCGCTCGCGCTCTTGCCGCAGGTGCCCGGCGCGGTGCAGACGCTCGGGCGGCTCTCGTTGCCGACGCACGACGGCGCGCCGCAGCCGGTGCCGGTTGCCCAATACGCGCAAGCGCGGGAGCCGTCTCACTGGCCGTTGGTACCGCACGTGCTCTGCAC
>CAITLX010000531.1 GCA_903893335.1 uncultured delta proteobacterium
CGCCCCGAGGCCGCTTGGGCCAGCGCGCAGGGGCGGAGCGAGCGGTCATCCGGTCAGCGCCTCGCGGCGCGCGGCGGCCATCGTCTCGGCCGCGTCGAGCCGGCGCAGCACGGCGTCCTCGAGGCGCGGCTCGACCACCTCGCGCTGCACGCGAAACAGCTCGGGCGACCAGGGCCACGCCATCGCCTTGACGAGCTCGCCGCGCGCGACGCGGTCGTTGGGGTGCGCGGCGTAGAAGCCCTCGTCGTCGAGCCGCCGCATCGCGCCGCGCGAGACGGGCAGGTAGCCGGTGCGCGCCGACCACTCCATCGCCTGCTCGGGGCGCAGCATCCAGCGAAGGAACGACCACGCCGCGAGCTTGTCGTCGCGCGGCGCCGAGCGCAGCACGACGAACATGGTGCCGCCGGTGGGCACCGCGTGGCGCACGTCGCGCGGCAGCGGCACGGCCCGCACCGGGAAGCGCGCGGTCTCCTCGACGTAGCGGAGGAACGCGGTCGACGACCAGATCATCGCGGCGCGCCCCGAGAGGAAGTCCTGCATCGCGGCCTGCCACGCGTTGTAGTCGCGCCCCGGCGGCGGACGCATCGAGCGGTCGTCGTGCACGAGCGACTGCCAGAGCGCGAGCGCGCGCACGCCCGCTTCGCCTCCGAGCGTCGGCACGCCTGCGCGATCGACCAGCTCGCCGCCGGCGGCGCCGACGAGCGCGACCCAGAACCACCAGGAGATGGGGCACGCGAAGCCCCACCGCTCGACCTCGTCGCCGCGCCGCACGGTGAGCGCGCGCGCTGCCTCGCGCAGCGCGCCCCAGGTCTGCGGCGCCCGCAGCCCGGCGCGATCGAGGAGCTCGGCGTTGACGTAGGCGATCGGCAGCGAGCGGTTGAACGGTACGGCGACGAGCGGACGCGCGCCGCCTCCGACGTACGCGCCCGCCTGGGAGAGCTCGGGCACGAGGTCGAGGTCGGCCACGCCCGGGTAGGCGTCGAGCGGCTCGAGCACCGCAGCGGCGTCGAGGTAGGGCACGACCTCGCCGACGACGTGCGTGAAGGTGGGGCCGACGCCGGCGGCGAGCGCGGTGCGCAGCTTCGCGAGCGCCTCGAAGTAGTCGCCCTGGAAGGTGGCCTGCACCCAGACGTCGCGCTGCTCGCGGTGGAAGCGATCGACGAGCGACTCGAGCACGATGCGGTTCTTGCCGCCGTACGCGTACCAGAGGGTGACGACCCTGCGCCCCTCGGCCTCGCGCGGCAGCGCGGCGCACGCGCCGAGCGTCGCCCCCGCGGCGCCGACGAGCCACGCGCGTCGCGCGATCAAGCGGGGTGCTCCACGCGTCCGGGGGTCAACCGACACGCTCCACGCGGCGCCCCTCGGCGTCGAAGGCGTGCAGCCTGTCGCGCGCGACCGCGAGGCCGACGCGCGCGCCGCGTGCGGGCGCGTCGAAGCCCGGGACGCGCAGGCGCACGCGCGACGGACCGAGGTCGACGGTGACGTGCGTCTCGGCGCCGAGCGGCTCGACCGCGGAGACCTCGCCCGCGAGCGCGACCTCGCCGTCACCCGCGTCGCCGAGGCGCACGTGCTCGGGGCGCACGCCGAGGGTGCGCACGGCCGCGGGCAGCCCGGCGACCGCGAGCGCGGCCACGTCGACGAGGTTCATCGGCGGGGCGCCGAGGAAGCCGGCGACGAAGGTGGTGGCGGGGCGCTCGTAGAGCTCGCGCGGGGTGCCGAGCTGCTCGAGCCGCCCGGCGCAGAGCACGGCGATGCGGTCGCCGAGCGTCATCGCCTCGACGTGGTCGTGCGTGACGTACATCGCGGTCGTGCCGAGCCGTCGCACCAGCGCGCCCAGCTCCGAGCGCAGCTCCGAGCGCAGCGCCGCGTCGAGGTTGGCCAGCGGCTCGTCGAAGAGGAAGAGCGAGGGCTCGCGCACGATGGCGCGCCCCATCGCCACGCGCTGACGCTCGCCCCCCGACAGCTCGCCGGGGCGCCGGTCGAGCAGCCGACCGAGCCCGAGGAGCTCGGCCACCCGCGCGACGGTGGCCACGCGCGCCGCCTTCGCGACGCCGCGCATGCGCAGCGGAAACTCGAGGATCTCGCGGGCGCGCATGTGGGGGTAGAGCGCGTAGCCCTGGAACACCATCGCCACGTCGCGGTCCTGCGGCGGCACGCCGAGCATCGAGCGCCCGGCGATGCGGATGTCGCCCGCGTCGGGCTCGTCGAGCCCCGCGACCAGGCGCAGCGTGGTGGACTTGCCGCAGCCGCTCGGCCCCACGATGACGAGGAGCTCGCCGCTCGCGAGCGCGAGGTCGAGCCCGAGCAGCGCCGCCGCGTTTCCGCCCGGATAACGCCGCGAGAGCCCCGTGATCGCGACCTCGGCCACCGGGCGCGCTTCTACCACGCGGGGGGCGCGGTTGGGGGAAGGCCTTGTCCGTTCCCCCACGACTCGCATGGGCGTAACGTGTGCCCGGTTTCACCATGGCGGTTGCGGGCACAGAGCAGAGCGACCCGCTGGTCGCGCAGGCCGAGGGGCGCGTCGGCACGGTCGTGCGCGAGAAGTGGCGCCTCGACCGGCTGCTCGGCGTCGGCGGCATGGCCGCGGTGTACGCCGGCACGCACCGCAACGGGGCGCGGGGCGCCGTCAAGGTGCTGCACCGCGAGCTTTCGATCCACGCCGAGGCGAAGGCGCGGTTCCTCCGCGAGGGCTACGTCGCCAACGTGGTCGATCACCCGGGCGCCGTGCGCGTGCTCGACGACGACGTGGCCGACGACGGCGCGCCGTTTCTCGTGATGGAGCTGCTGGAGGGCGAGACGCTCGACGCGCGCATGCGCCGCCTCGGCGGGTCGCTCCCCGCGAGCGAGGCGCTCGCCATGCTCGACCAGCTGCTCTCGGTGCTGGTCGCGGCGCACGCCAAGGGCGTGCTGCACCGCGACCTCAAACCCGAGAACCTGTTCTTCACCGACGACGGCACGCTCAAGGTGCTCGACTTCGGCATCGCGCGGCTGCGCGAGAGCGCGAGCACCGACAGCGCGACGCGCACCGGCCCGGTGATGGGGACGCCGGCCTTCATGGCGCCCGAGCAGGCGCGTGGGCTCCAGGCCGAGGTCGATGCGCGCACCGACCTGTGGGCCGCGGGCGCAACGACGTTCGCGCTGGTGGTCGGTCGCGCTCCGCACGAGGGGCGCACCTCGAACGAGGTGCTGCTCAGTGCGATGACGCAGCCCGTCGCGCCGATCGCGTCGCGCGTGCCGGGCATCGGCGCGCACCTCGCAGCGGTCATCGACCGCTCGGTGAGCTTCGAGCGCGACGCGCGCTACCCCGACGCGCTCGCGATGCAGGACGCGCTGCGCGTGGCCTGGGCAGCCGACGAAGCGGGGGTCGAGGCGCCGGTCAGCGTCGTCGCCGCTCCCGCCCCCGCTGCGAAGGCGCGCACGCAGGTGACCAGCGGCCGCACGGTGCGGAACGTGCTCGCAAGCGGGAGCCAGCCGGGCACCGGCACCGAGGTGACCTTCGGGCGCACGGGTGGCGCACGCGGGGCGCGCAGGTGGCTCGTTCCGGGTGTGGCGCTGGCCGTCGCGCTGGTCGCAGCGGCAGCGCTGTTCGCGCTCTGGCCGCGCGCTGCCGAGGCTCCGCGCGCCGTGGCCGCGTCCGGCGCCGGGCCGACGAGCACCGTCGCAGCTGCCGTTGCGACGGTGGCGCCAATGCCGCCCGCTGC
>CAITLX010000532.1 GCA_903893335.1 uncultured delta proteobacterium
AGCGCGCCGAGCGCGAGCAGGCTCCCCGGCCGCTCGCGCGTGAGCGCGCAGCCCGAGCCGCTCGCTGCCTCCGCGCGGGGGGCCGGTGCCGGCGCTGGCCCCGCGTCGGCGTCTGCACGCTCGTCGTCGGCGTCGCGCGAGGCGTCGAGCGCCGCCCCCGCGTCGCCGACCAGCGTCTGGTGCACGGCGGGCCAGAACGCGGGGCACGACGCGCCCGTCGTGGTGCTCGCCGCGCACGCGAGCGGCGCGAGGTCGCTCTGGCGGTAGAGCGGCGCGACGGTGCGCCCCTCGTCGGTCGAGAGCCCCACGCTGAACTGCGCCGTGGACTCGTCGGCGCACGCGTAGAGCCCCGCCGCCGTCCACGCGAGGCACGTCGGGCCGAACGCGCCCGCCTGCGCGAACGCGAGATCGCTCGTGCTCGCGACCCAGATGCCGTCGTCGGGGCCGCCGACCGCGACGCGCGCGCCGCTCGGCGACAGCGCGAAGCCGAGCAGCCGCCCCTTGGCGCGAAACGCCTCGCGCACGTGGGCGCCGCCGTCGTCGCTGACGAGCAGCGCGTCGGTCACGTCGCCGTCGACGCGGACGTAGACGCGGTCGGGGTCGTGCGGATCGACGGCTGCGACGAACGGGCGGTCGCCGCCGATGCCGAGCGGGAAGCTCGTGAAGTGTGCGCCGCGGTCGTCCGAGCGCAGCAGCACGCCGTCGACGGGCGTGCCGGCCGAGCCGCTCGCGTACAGGCGCGAAGGCGCGCTCGGCGCGACGTCGACGGTGACGCCGAGCGAGACCTCGGCCGGGAGCGTGCCGAGCGCCGTCCACGTCGCGCCGTCGTCGAGCGTCTCGTGCACCGCGTAGGCGCGCGCCGGGACGTAGGTGACCGCGAGCGCGACGGCGTGGGTCGGGTCGGCGCGCTCGACCGCGACGTCGACGATGCGGCTCGTCGCCGCCGCGCCCGCGGGGGTGGCGAACGAGCAGCCTCGGTCGCGCGTGACGCGCAGCCCGCTCGAGAGGCCCGCGACGAGCGCGCCCTGACCGAGCGCGCCGAGCGACGGGTCCTCGACCCCCTGGTAGCCGATCGACTGCTCGCAGACCCAGCGCCACGAGCCCCCGGCGTCGCTCGACACGACGAGCCCGTAGGTCGCGCGCACCGAGAGGTGCGCGGGGTCGAGCGGATCGACGACGATCTGCCCCGCGGCGGGGAAGCGCCCGTTGGCCGCGGCGGCGCCCGCGCCCGCGAGCGCCGCGAGCGCGAGGGCGGTCGCGGCGAGCCTCCTCACAGCGGGTACGCGAGCGTGGCGCCGAGCACGGTGACGAGCACGAGCACGACGGGCGCGAGCACGACGAAGACGAGGAAGGTGTAGCCCATGACGTCGCGCGCGCGCAGGCCGAACAGGCCGAGCACGGGGAGCATCCAGAAGGGCTGCACGAGGTTGGCGAGCGCCTCGCCGAGGTCGTAGACGGCGACCATCCAGCCGAGGTGCACCTTGAGCTCGTGCGCGGCGCGCATGACGTACGGCGCCTCGATGACCCACTTGCTGCCGCCGCTCGGCACGAACACGCCGAGCACCGCGGAGTAGACGGCGATGAGCGCGGGGAAGGTGCGCGGCGTCGAGACCTGCACGAACAGGCTCGCGATCTGCTCGTTGAGGTGCGTCTTGGTGATGACCGCCGCGATGCCGGCGTAGAGCGGGAACTGCAAGACCACGCCCCAGATGCCGGGCGTCGCCTCGCGCACCGCGCGCATGAGCCGCGCCGGCGTGCCGTGCAGCGCGACGCCGAGCGTGAGGAAGGCGAGGTTGACGACGTTGAGGTTGATCGCCTGCAGCGGCGCGGGGCTGCGCGCGAACCAGCCGACGAGGTGCACGCTCGCGAGCGCGACGAAGGCCGCGCTGAGCCACGGCGTGTGCTCCAGCCACTCGCCCGGCGTGCCGCGCCGCTCGGGCTCGCCGCGATCGAGCGGCGAGACGCCGAGGTCGATGCCGAGGTCCTCGGCGGTGCGCGCGCGCGCGCCGGTCGGGACCATGCGCCGCACGACGAGCGTGACGACGACGATCTCGACGAGCACCGCGACGAGGCTCTGCCAGAGGAAGATCGTGTGCGAGAACGGGATGATGCCGCCGGGGATGCGGTCGCCGCTCGCGACGATGGCGCGGATCTCGGGCGGCAGCGCGGAGGGGGTCGCCATCTGCAACGCGGCCGACCCGCTGAGCCCCTGCGCCCAGATGCTGCCGAGGCCGAGGAACGAGCACGCGGCGACCGCGCGGTAGTCGACGCCGCGCACGCGCCGCGCGACCTCCTTCGCGAGCATCGCGGAGAAGATGAGGCTGAAGCCCCAGTTGAACCAGGACGACACCATCGCGAAGACGGCCACCAGCGTGATGGCCCCGCGCGCGGTCGTGGGCAGCGACGCGAGCCGCGCGATGAGGCGCCAGACCGGGCGCGTCGTCGCCACGACGTAGCCGGTGATGATGATCATCGCCATCTGCAGCGTGAACGCGAGCAGATCCCACAGGCCGTTGCCCCAGATCGTGACGACCTCGAGCGGAGCGGCGTGACCGGTCGCGACAGCGACGAGGACCACGATCAGCGTGGCGACGAGGGCGAAGACGAACGCGTCGGGGATCCATCGCTCGGCCCACGCGGTGAACGCCGACGCCACGCGCGCGAGCGGCCCGGCCGGGGGCTCGTCGTCGAGGGGCGAAGCCTGGGGCGCGCCCAGCGAGGAGGGGAGCTCGGCGCCGGACATGGGGCGACGCTACCACCGGACGCGCGCCCCTTGCATCGCGGCGCGCGCGGCCTCGCGTCACGCGATCGCGTCGATCGCCGCCGGGCCGCGCGTCACTCGAACACGGTGGGGCCGCCGGCGCGCGCGGCGTCGAGCATGTCGGCCTGCCCCATCGCGAGGTCGCGCGGCGTCTCGTCGTCGGCGAAGGCGCGCACCTCGAGCACCTCGATGGCGTGCAGCGGCGCGCGGTGGGGCTCCTCGACGTCGCAGGTGACCACGATGGTGACCGAGTGAAACCGCGGATCGCGGTCGGGCCGGGAGTAGACGCCGACGACGCGGCCGATGGCCCGCACGCGCGCGCCGGCCTCCTCGAGCACCTCGCGCGCGAGGCAGGTCGCGAGCGTCTCGCCCCACTCGAGCGTGCCGCCGGGCAGCGCCCAGGTGCCCGTGTCGGCGCGACGGATGAGCAGCCAGCGGCCGTCGGGCGTCCGCGCTGCGGCGCACACCGCGACGACGGGGCGCCGCAGGATGTGCCGCGCGGCCTCGTACAGGATGGCGAGCGCGGACTTCGGCAGGCGGGCGAGGGGAGCGAGCGGCACGGGCGCGAGGGTAGCAGGGGCGCGCGCCGTCACCCCCCGATCGCGCGCATCGACACGCGCGCGGCGCTCTTCTCGGTGCAGCCCTTCCACGTCGCGCCGTCGGGCTTCACGGCCCACGCGGCGTCGACGGCCTCGCCGACCGAGGCGGCGTCGCCGGCGCGGGCTGCGGCGCGCGCGCTGACCCCGACGTCGGTCGCCAGGCAAGGGCGCAGCACGCCGTCGGACGCGACGCGCAGCCGGTCGCACGCGGCGCAGAAGGTGTCGCTCGCGCCGGAGATGAAGCCGACGCGCAGGGCCGCGTCGCGCTCGGCGCGCACGTAGCGCGCGGGGCCGCGGTCGGGGTCGGTGCGCGCGAAGTCGGGCGCGAGCAGGTGCGCGAGGCGCGCGCGCATCTCGGTGACGGTGACCAGCTTGTCGGCGGGCAGGCGCGCGCCCTCGGCGATGGGCATCAGCTCGATGAAGCGCGGCACGGCCCCGCGCGCCCAGGCAAAACGGACGATCGCCGCGAGCTCGTCGTCGTTGTCGTCGCGCAGCACGACGGTGTTCGTCTTGAGCTCGTCGAAGCCGGCGAGCCGCGCCGCCTCGAACCCCTCGAGCACCTCGGCGAGCCGACCGCCGCGCGTCAGGCGGAAGAAGCGCGACGGGTCGAGCGAGTCGAGCGAGAGCGTGAGGCGCCGCAGCCCCGCGGCGCGAAGCGGGCCGGCCAGCTCGGCGAGGCGCGTGCCGTTGGTGGTGAGCGCCAGGTCGTCGACGCCCAGCGACGCGACGTACGCGACCATCTCGACGACGCGCGGGTAGAGCAGGGGCTCGCCCCCCGTCAGCCGCACGCGCCGCACGCCCCGCGCGACGAGCCCGGCGATCAAGGTCCGCCAGGCTGCGTCATCGAGCCTGTCGTCGAGGTAGCCGTCGCGCCGCGAAGGCCGGCAGTAGACGCACGCCAGATCGCACCGGTCGGTGAGCGAGAGGCGCACGCTGCGCGGCGGCGGGGCTGCGACGGGGGGCAGCTCGACCTGGACCGGGAGCAGTGGGAGGGAGAGGAGGTTGGCCACGCCGGCGCGAGCATCGTAGGACGCGCCTCGCCCCTCTGCCAGCCGCAGGAAGCCCCATGCCCGACCGCGACCCCCTGTACGCCTTCGACGAGGCCGACGCCGAGCTGACCCTCGTGCCGACCGCTGCCCGACGCGCCCTCGACGCGGCGCGCCTGCGCCTCTCGCTCGACGGCTGGAAGAGCCTCGATCTCCGGGCCCGGCGCGCGCTCGTCGAGGCCGGCGCGGCCCCCACCGTCGCCGTGGCCGAGGTCGCGCGCCTCGTCGCGGGCGCCACCCCCGCGGCCCGCGTCGACGAAGAGGGGTTCGCCGAGCCGGGCGCGTTGCCCGAGGCGCTCCTCGCCGCGCTCGGCGCGTCGCGTCCGCTCGACGAGGCGACGTGGCGAGCGCTGCGCCCGCTCGATCGGTACGCCTTCGCCAAGGTGCTGTCGCGCGGCAAGCCCGAGCGGCTCGCGCGCACCTACGACGAGATCGTCGGCGCCTCGGCGCTCTCGACCCACCTGTCGGCGCGCGGCGAGGCGCGCATGGTCGACGTCGGCGCGAAGGCGCCCACCGCGCGGCGCGCGGTCGCGACCGCGAGCGTGCGGATGAAGCCCGAGACGCTCGCGCTGCTCGCCTCGGGCGACGCGCCCAAGGGGGACGCGCTGGCCGTCGCGCGGGTCGCGGGCATCCAGGCCGCGAAGCGCACGCCCGACCTCATCCCGCTCTGCCACGCGATCGCGCTCACCCGCGTCGAGGTCGCGTTCACGCTCGACGCGGCCGCCTCCGCGCTGCGCGTGCGCGCGACCGCCGAGGCCGTCGACCGCACCGGCGTCGAGATGGAGGCGATGGTCGCCGCGAGCGTCGCAGCGCTCACCGTCTACGACATGCTCAAGGGGCGCGACCGCTGGATGACCATCGCCGAGGTCGCGCTGGTCGAGAAGTCGGGGGGGCGCTCGGGCGACGTCCGGCGCGAGCCGGGGTGAGGCGCGGCGCCTCGTCGCGGGGCCGCGCGCGCTCCGCGGCGCCGAAGGTGCCCGCATCGTGTATTCTCCCGCCGCCGCGACGGGAGGGTTGCGGAGGAGGAGTTCGACGATGACGCTCGCGGTGGTGACGGGGGTTCCTGGCTGGCTCGGGACGGGTCTGGTCGAGGCGCTCGTTCGCGGCGCGAAGTTTCGTGCGCTGACCACCGCCCCGGTGCGCGTGCGGTGCATCGTGCTGCCGGGCGCCGACGTGGCCCCGCTCGCGGCCCTCGGCGACCGCGTCGAGATCGTGCGCGCCGATCTGCGCGACGCGCGCGCGCTGGGCGACGCGTGCGCCGGAGCGAGCGTCGTCTACCACGCGGCGGGCATCATCCACCCCCACCGCATCCAGGAGCTGTACGACATCAACGTCGGCGGCACGCAGCACATCCTCGCGGCGGCGGTCGCGGCCAAGGCCAAGCGCTTCGTGCTCGTGAGCTCGAACTCGCCGGCCGGCCTCAACGACAGCGCCGCGCGGCTCATGACCGAGGACGACCCGCCGCGCCCCTACCTCAACTACGGCCTCTCGAAGCTGCAGGCCGAGTGGATGGTCAACGACGCGCACCGCGCGGGGCGCATCGAGGGCGTCATCGTGCGCCCTTGCTGGTTCTACGGGCCCAACCAGCCGCTGCGCCAGAGCCGCTTCTTCAAGATGATCAAGGGGGGCCACCCGCTCATCATCGGGCGCGGCGACAACCTGCGCAGCATGAGCTACGTCGACAACACCATCCAGGGGATGCTGCTCGCCGCCTCCGTCGAGAAGGCCGCCGGGCGCACCTACTGGATCACCGACCGCCGCCCCTACTCGTTCATCGAGATCATCGAGACGGTCGCGAAGATCCTCGGCGTGGCCGTCCGCCCGCGCTACCTGCCGAGCTTCGGCTCGGACTGCGCGCGACTCGCCGACTCGATGCTGCAGATGGCCGGCTTCTACAACCAGGAGATCCACGTCGCCGGCGAGCTCGCCGCGTCGATCGCGGTCTCCATCGACGCCGCCCGGCGCGACCTCGGCTACGACCCCGAGATCGAGCTCGAGGAGGGGATGCGCCGCTCCATCGCCTGGTGCCGCGAGCACGGGGTCGAGCTGTAATGGGGGTGCGCGGGAGCCGGGCGCATCGCGCGCCGGGGGCGACGCTGGCTCGTCGGATGCTGGGGGCGACGCTGGCGCGTCGCATGTTCGGGGCGACACCGATGCGTCGGATGCTGGGGGCGACGCTGGCGTGCAGCCTCGCGGCGTGCGCGCAGGGCGCACAGAACCCGCTCGATTTCGGCGACGAGCGTGACGCGGCGGTCGACGCGAGCGGGGACGCCTCGCTCGACGCCCACGCCGACGCTGCGCCGCACGACGCGGGCTCCGACGCGCACGAAGCGGCCACCAGCGCCGACGCAGGCGCCGACGCCCCGGTCGACGCGAGCGCGGACGCCAAGCTCGACGCTCCCGCCGACGCGGCTGCGGACGCGAGCACAGATGCTGCTGCGGACGCGACCACCGACGCGGCGACGGACGCCCATGGCGACGCCCCGATCGACGCGCTGGTCGAGGCGGGCGACGCGGGCTGCACGCCCACCTCGTGCGGCGCGCAGCGCGCCTGCACCTCGGCGGGCTGTGTCGACGGGCGCCTCGTGTTCGTCACGAGCAGCTCGTCCGCCGGCAACCTGGGCGGCGTCGCGGGGGCCGACGCGCGCTGCGCCACCCTCGCGAGCGCGGCGGGGCTCGCAGGCTCGTTCGGCGCCTGGATCGCGACCTCCGCCAGCGTGCCGTCTGGCCGGCTGAGCCACGCGTCGGTGCCCTATTTCCTCGTCGACGGCACCCGCGTGGCCGACGACTGGGCCGACCTCACCGACGGCTCGATCCAGGCGCCGATCGCGCGCGACGAGAGCGGCTTCTCGGTGAGCACCTTCGAGGTGTGGACCGACTGCGACTCGTCGGGCACGTACGGCGGCTGCGGGTGCAGCGACTTCACCTCCTCCTCGAGCAGCGCGAGCTTCGCCGACGTCGGCGTCACGAGCTCGGCGAGCTACGGATGGTCGAGCACGTACGCCCAGTACTGCGACCGCACCAACGTCCACCTCTACTGCTTCGAGAACTGAGGCGCGCGTCGTGACCAGGCCCAAGCGCGTGCTGGTGACGGGGGGCTCGGGTTATTTCGGCTGCACCGTCGTCGCCGAGCTTCGACGCCGCGGCCACGAGGTCACCGTCTTCGACCTGGTCGACGTCGAGGACCGCGCGACCGACGTGCGCTTCGTGCAGGGCGACATCCGCGACGAGGCGGCGATCCGTCGCGCGTGCGAGGGCATCGACGTCGTGCACCACGACGTCGCGCAGGTGCCGCTCGCGAAGGACGCCGCGCTCTTCCAGAGCGTCAACGTCGACGGCGCCGCCAACCTGCTCGAGGGCGCGCGACGCGAGCGCGTCGCGAAGGTCGTGCTCGTCTCGTCGAGCGCGGTGTTCGGCGTGCCCTCGAAGAACCCGGTCGACGAGAGCGTGTCGCCCGCGCCGCGCGAGGCCTACGGCCGCGCGAAGCTCGACGCCGAGCGCATCGCGCGCCGCTACGTCGACACGGGCCTCGACGTCACCATCGTGCGCCCGCGCACCATCCTCGGGCACGGCCGCCTCGGCATCTTCCAGATCCTCTTCGAGTGGGTGCGCACCGGCAAGCCGGTCTGGGTGCTCGGCGGCGGCCACAACCGCTACCAGTTCGTGCACGCCGACGACCTCGCCGACGCCTGCATCCGCGCCGGCGATCTGCCGGGGCCCGCCACGTTCAACATCGGCGCCGAGCGCTTCGGCACCATGCGCCAGGCGCTCGAGGCGCTCGTCGCGCACGCGGGCACCCACAGCCGCGTGCGCTCGCTGCCCATGGGGCTCACCGTGCGCGCGATGGAGCTCACGAGCCGCCTCGGGCTCTCGCCGCTCGGCGCCTACCACTCGCTCATGTACGGCCGCGAGATGTTCTTCGACCTCGAGCCGGCCAAGCGCGCGCTCGGCTGGCAGCCGCGCTTCTCCAACGACGAGATGCTGTGCGAGTCGTACGACGACTACGTCGCGCACCGGGGGGAGATCCTCGCGCGCACGAACGCCTCGCACCACCGCTCCGCGGTCAAGCAGGGCATCCTGCGCGCGCTCGAGCTCTTGCCCTGACGCTGCCGAGGACGGGTCCCCGCGAGGGCTGGCCTGACGCTGCGGTCGACGCGGAGCGGTCAATCGCGATAAAGTGGAAGCTTGTCCATGTCGCACACCACCCCCTTCTCGCGTCTGACCAACCTTCCGCTCCTGTCGCTCGCGGCGCTGCTCGCGACGGCGTGCGCCTCGTCCGACGGGTCGACCTCGTTCGGGGGCTCCGCGCACGACGGCGGGGACCTGGCCGACGTGGTCGGCATCGAGACGGGCGCCGACGCCGGCTCCATCGATGCCCCGGCGGACGGCTCGGGCGGAGGTGGTGACGCGGCGGCCGACGTCGTGCACGAGGCGACGATCGACGCGGCGGCTCCCGCGGGCGACGCGGACTACCCGTTCGAGGTCGAGCCCAACGACAGCATCGCGCAGGCCAACGCGGTCGCGGCGGGGACCAAGGGCTTCACCGCGTGGATCCCCTGGGTCGGCGACGTCGATTACTTCTCCATCGTGGTGCCCGAGGGTGGGCGCATCACCGTCGACGTGGGCGACGGGCAGGGCGCCTGCCCCGGCGGCATCGGCCCGCTCACGCGCATCTACCGCCCCAACGGCGTGCTGCTCGCGCAAGACACCGACAGCGGCCCCGACAACTGCTCGCACCTCGGCGCGGACGTCACCGCCGACGTCGCCAACCTCGCGGCCGGCACCTACTACGTGTCGGTGAAGGACTTCGCCGACGACCAGACGATCCCCTTCTACCGCGTGGCCATCCGCGCCGACGGCCCCGGCTGCGGCGACACCATCTTGCAGGGCGGCGAGCAGTGCGACGACGGCAACGTGCTCGACGGCGACGGCTGCTCGGCGGGCTGCCAGGTCGAGACGATCTTCACCCTCGAGACCGAGCCCAACGACACGACGGCGCAGGCCAGCACGAAGCCGGCCGCATCGCCCGGCTTCGCGGGCGCCCTGCCGACCGGCAGCGACGTCGACACCTTCGCGGTCGAGGTCACCGTCGCCGGCGCCTCGGTGCGCGCCGAGACGATGGACCTCCTCGGCACCGGCGTCTGCCCGGCGAACGCCGACACCGCCCTCTACTTCTACGACGCGAGCGGCTCGGAGCTCGCGTACGACGACGACGGCGGCGCGGACTTCTGCTCGCTGCTCGATCCGGCGAGCGACGCCGCGCTGACGAACCTCGCGGTCGGCACGTACTACGTGCAGGTCGTCTCGAGCTTCGGCGACCCCGTCGCCCACTACGGCGTGAAGATCGCGGTCGCGCTGCCGGGCTGCGGCGACCGCATCGTGCAGACCGGCGAGCAGTGCGACGACGGCAACGCGATCGCCAACGACGGCTGCTCGCCCTCGTGCACGTTCGACACCTCGGGTCCCGGCGACATCTGCCCCGGGCTCGATTTCCCGCTCTCGGGCTCGGGCAGCTCGGCGCGCGTCGGCGTGCTCAGCGCGACGACCAGCGGCTTCGTCGACCAGTACGTCCCGAGCTGCAGCAGCTCGGGGGGGCGCGACGTCGTGTACGCCATCACGCCCGACGTGTCCGGCCACCTCTCGGTCACCGGGTCCGCCGGCTACTCCGTCGTGCTGTCGCTGCGCTCGTCGTGCGACGTCGCGTCGAGCGAGCTCGACTGCTCCGCGCCGGGCACGACGGTCGGCGTCGTCGCCGCGCCCGTCACCGCTGGCACGCCCGTCTACGTCTTCGTCGACGGCGCGTCGGGCGCGTCGGGCGCCGTCACGCTCACCGCGACGCTCGTGCCCGCCGGCTGCCCCAACGGCTTCGTCGATCCGGGCGAGCAGTGCGACGACGGCAACGGCGTGGCGACCGACGGCTGCGACGCGTCGTGCAAGCTCTCGCCGGCGCTCACCTCGGAGAGCGAGCCCAACGACACCCGCCCCACCGCGAACAAGCTCGCGACGCCGGGGGGCTTCCTCGGCGCCATCGACGTGGTCGGTGACCGCGACTGGTACTCGTTCGACATCGCCGCGAGCGGCGCCAGCCTGCGCGCCGAGACGTTCACGGGCGGCACCTCCGTCGCGCCGACATGCCCCTTCGGCGACACCGAGATCCACCTCGTGTCGCCGAGCGGCATCGAGCTCGGCAGCGACGACGACAGCGGCGTCAGCCTCTGCTCGCTCATCGACCCGGCGGTCGCCTCGTGGGCGACCAACCTGCCGGCCGGCACCTATTACGTCTGGGTGCAGCGCCACAACGACTCGGAGACCATCGCCTCCTACGCGCTCGCGCTGAGCCTCCAGTAGGCCCACGGCGGCCTCGCCGCGCCGTGCTACCACTCGCGCCGCGCGCCGCCGCGCGCCGCCCCTGGAGCGACCCATGATCATCACGATGCAGCGAGACGCCACGCCGGAGCAGATCCGCGCGGTGTGCGACCGGATCCGCGAGCTTGGCTTCGCGCCGCACGAGATGCCCGGCGCGCAGTGCACCGCGGTGTGCATCACGGGCAACAAGGGGGCGGTCGAGGCCTCGCTCTTCACGCGGCTCGACGGCGTGGCCGACGCCGTGGCCGTGTCGCAGCCCTTCAAGCTCGTCGCGAGGGAGACGCACCCCGAGCCCACCGTCATCGAGGTGCGCGGCGTGCGCATCGGCGGAGGCGGGCTCTGCGTCATGGCCGGGCCCTGCTCGGTCGAGGGGCGCGAGCAGGTGATGACGACCGCGGCGCACGTGCGCGCGCACGGCGCGCAGGTGCTGCGAGGCGGCGCGTTCAAGCCCCGCACGAGCCCGTACGAGTTTCAGGGCCTGAAGGACGAGGGCCTGCGCCTGCTCGCCGAGGCGCGCGACGCGACGGGCATGCCCATCATCACCGAGGTCAAGGACACCGAGACGCTCGATCGCGTCGCCGCCGTGGCCGACATCCTGCAAATCGGCGCGCGCAACATGCAGAATTTCTCGCTGCTCGAGCGCGTCGGCAAGATCGGCAAGCCGGTGATGCTCAAGCGCGGCCTCTCCTCCACCGTGAAGGAGTGGCTCATGGCGGCCGAGTACATCGTGGCCAGCGGCAACCGCGACGTCATCCTGTGCGAGCGGGGCATCCGCACCTTCGAGACGCTCACGCGCAACACGCTCGACCTCGGCATCGTGCCCATCCTGCGGCACCTGACGCACCTGCCCATCGTGGTCGACCCCTCGCACGGCACGGGCGTCGCGCGCGCGGTCGGGCCCATGGCGCGCGCCGCGGTGGCCGCGGGGGTCGACGGGCTCATGATCGAGGTGCACCCGGTGCCGGCGCGCGCGCTGTCGGACGGCCCGCAGGCGCTCACCTTCGCGATGTTCGAGGAGGTGATGCGCGACGTCCGGCGCATCGCGGCGGCCATGGACCAAGAGCTCTCCTGACGGTCCGATGCGGCGAAGGTCCCCCGACGTCCACCGCGTGGACGATCTCCTCGGCGTCGAGGGGCGCCGAGTCGCCGCGCTCGACATCGAGGCGACGATCGCGGCGCTCGAGCCGCTCTGCACCCCCGAGCGCTCCGCGCGGCTGCGCTGGCTGGTCGACCGGCGCGTCGACTCCGTGGCGGTGCTGCTCGACGGCCCGCACGACCCGCACAACGGCGCCGCCGTCATCCGCTCGTGCGACGCGTTCGGCGTGCAGAAGCTGCACGTGCTGGCGCGGCGCGAGCCCTTCCTCGTCGCTCGCTCGGTGGCGCGCGGCTCGCAGAAGTGGATCGACGTCGTCGAGCACAAGCAGGTCGAGAGCGCCGTCGCCGCGCTCGCCGCGTCCGGCCACGAGCTGGTCGCGACCGCCGCCGATGGCGAGCTCGAGCCGGCCGATCTCGCCTCGCTCCCGCGCTTCGCGCTCGTCGTGGGCAACGAGCGCGAGGGCATCATCCCCGAGCTTCGCGCGGCGTGCACCCGCTCGGTCCGCGTCCCGATGCGCGGCTTCGCCGACAGCCTCAACCTCAGCGTCGCGACCGCGGTGCTGCTCGCGCACGCCGTCGCCCGTCGTCCCGGCGACTTGCCCGAGGCCGAGCGCCGTCGGGTCTACGCGCGCGGGCTGTTCCTCACCTCCCCCCGCGCCGGCGACACGCTCGCTCGCAGGTGACAGCCCTGCCCGGGTGTACTAGCTTCGCCGCGCCTCACGAGCCTCGCCCGAACGACCCACTCCCCATGGCCAAGCCCACCTCCCGAGCCGACAGCAGCACCGCCAGCGCCGCCACCGAGGCCGTCCTCGGCCGCGGAGCCGCCCTGCGCGGCCGCGTGCAGGGCCACGGCAACGTGCGCGTCGAGGGCAAGCTCGAGGGCGACGTGGCCATCGACGGCTGCTTCGCGGTCGCGCAAGGGGGCGAGGTCGTCGCCGACGTGCAGGCCGGCTCGCTCGACGTCGACGGCGCGCTCGAGGGCGACGTGACGGTCTCGGGTGCGGTCGTCGTGCGCGCGGGGGCCCGCGTCGTCGGGGTCGTGCGCGGCGCGACGGTGAGCGTCGAAGAGGGCGCCAGTTTTTCAGGCCGAATCGAGGCCGAGTTCGACATGCCGCCCGAGTTGGGCGGCAAGGCGGCGCGCTGACGGCGCGCGCACGAGGCAAGCTCCATGGCAGCAACGGTCATCGCGCAGGGAATCACGATCGAGGGCGACCTCACCGCTGACGACGAGGTCGTCGTGCAGGGCACGCTCCGCGGCAAGCTCTCGTCGAGGGACCGCGTCAGCATCGACGCAGGCGCGCTCGTCGAGGCCGACGTCACGGGGGCCTCGCTGTCGATCGGCGGGCAGGTGACGGGCAACGTCACCGCGTCCGATCGGGTCGATCTCGTCGCGGGCGGCAAGCTCGTCGGCGACGTCAAGGCGGCACGGCTGACCATCGCCGACGGAGCCTCGTTCAAGGGCAACGTCGACATGGACGTCTGACGGACGCACGCCGCACTCGGGACACATTGACGGACGCACGCGGAGCGCACGACAACACATGGCGGACGTGACGGTCATCGGCGAGGGAACGTTCGTTCGCGGCGCGCTGCGCGGCGACGGCGATCTCGAGGTACGCGGTCGCGTCGAGGGGGAGATCGCCGTCGCAGGCGAGGTCACCATCGGCGAGGGCGCGCTCGTGCGCGCGAGCATCACCGCCACGCGCATCGTGGTGCGCGGCGCGGTCGCGGGCGATCTGGTCGCCACCGAGGCGGTTCGCCTCGAGCAGGGCGCGCGCGTCGTGGGCGATCTGCGCGCCGAGCGCATCTCCATCGGCGAGGGCGCCAAGGTCCGCGGAGAGATCCACACCGGCACCGGCGCGCACGCGGCG
>CAITLX010000533.1 GCA_903893335.1 uncultured delta proteobacterium
AGCCCGATGTCCGACGGGAGCGTGTATTTGCCCGCACCGAGATCGGCGATCCAGGCGTTCACCCCCGCGGCGAACTGCGTGAACACCGTGACGAGCTGACGATCCTTCGCGTCGGTGGACGCCTGCAGCTCGGCCCAGGCCGCGACGGCGGTGGACTCGAGGTGGTGCACGCGCATCTGGATGTCGCTGTCGATGAGCGACGGCTCGAGCACGCCGGCGACCTCGGCCAGTCGGCCGGCCCCCTGGCGGCGCAGGAGATCCATCTGCAGCCAGCGGTCCTGCGCCATGAAGTAGCCCTGCGCGTAGGCGATGTCGGAGAGCTCCTTGCCGTAGAAGTGCGGGATGCCGTGCTCGTCGCGCACGACGTCCACGAGTGAGGTGAGCGAGGGGCCAGGGAGCGTGCGGTCCGCCGGCACCGCGGAGACGGGCGTCTCCCCTGCGTCGGCGACCGGCGTGTCGGACGCGGCGTCGCCTCCTGCGGGCGCCCCCGGCGCCGCGTCGTCGGAGGAGGAGCAAGCGGGCGCTCCGAGCGCCGCGGCGATGAGCGTGACGGCGAGACCGAGGACCGGGCGCGTACGATGCATGGACGACTCCTCCGCAGGAACGGACGAGCGTACGCCCCCCACCCGGGGGGACCGCAAGCCGATCAGCCGAGGGCGCGCCGCAGGTCGGACTCGGTGATCGCGCCGTGACGCGCGACCGACCAGCGCTCTCCGTCGAACACGACGACCGTCGAGGGCGCACCGCCGGGCGCCTGCCCCTCGACGATCAGCAGGTCGTCCGCCGCGGCGAACGCGCGGCGCACCTCGTCGGCGTTGACGCTCGGAGGTTGGCCCGCGAGGTTGGCGCTCGTCGCCGTCACGGCGCGTCCGAACGCGTGCACGAGCGACGCGGCGTCCGAGGGCCCCGGCACGCGCGCCGCGATGCGCCCTTCGTGCACCAGGCGCGCGTCGACCCCCTCGGCGGCGTCGAGCGCGATCGACAGCGGGCCGGGCCAGAACGCGCTCGCGAGCCTCGCGGCAGCGGGCGGCACTTCACGCACCCACCCGCGCCAGCGCTCGGCGTCGGGCACGAGCAGCGCGCTCGCCTTGCCGGCGTCCCTGCCCTTGAGGTCGAAGACGCGCGCGACGGCGTCGGCCGACGACGCGTCCGCGAGCAGTCCGAAGAAGGTCTCGGTCGCGACCGCGACGACCCTGCCCGACGCGAGCGCCGCGAGCGCGGCCGCGCGCTCGGACGGCGTCACGACTTGCTGGCGGCGAGCTTGGCGCGCACGCGCGCGTCGGCCTCGGAGACCTTCTCGACCTGCCGCGCGCGGAACGTCTCGAGCCGCGCCTCGATGGCCGGCTCGGTGGCCGAGAGGATCGCCGCGGCGAAGAGCCCCGCGTTGCGTCCGCCGCCGATGCCCACCGACGCGATGGGCACGCCGCCGGGCATCTGCACCGACGAGAGCAGCGCGTCGAGGCCGCCGAGCGTCCCGACCGCGATGGGCACCGCGACGACGGGCAGCGTGGTGTTCGCCGCGATGACGCCCGCGAGGTGCGCCGCGCCCCCCGCGGCGGCGAGCACGACCCCGAAGCCCCCGGCGCGCGCGCTGCGCGCGAGCTCGAGCACGCGGTCGGGCGAGCGGTGCGCGGACGCGACGTGCACCTCGCACGCGACGCCGAGCTCGTCGAGCACGGTCACCGCCGGCACGAGCTGATCGAAGTCCGAGTCCGAGCCCATCACGATGAGAACCTTGAGCGCCATGTCGATCGCTTCCCTCTCCTCGCCGACGGCGAGGTCAACCCACGAGCGCGCGGTGGCCGATGTCGCGGCGAAGCTGCATGCCGTCGAACCGGATGCACGCCGCGGCCTCGTACGCGCGGTCGCGCGCCGCCCGCAGCGTCGCGGCCGTGGCCGACACGACCAGCACGCGCCCCCCCGCCGTCACCAACCGCTCGCCGTCGCGGCGGGTGCCCGCATGCAGCACGCGCGCGCCCTCGATCCGCGCCGCGGCGTCGAGCCCCGAGATCGCGTCGCCCGACCGCACGGTGCCCGGGTAGCCGTGCGCCGCGAGGACGACGGCCACCGCGTGCCTGTCGGAGCGCACGAGCGCCGTGGGGTCGAGGCGCCCCTCGGCCGCCGCCGCGAGCACGTCGCCGAAGTCGCCGTCGAGCAGCGCCGTCAAGACCTCGGTCTCGGGGTCGCCGAACCGCACGTTGAACTCGAGCAGCGCCGGCTCGCCGTCGGGCGCGATCATCAGGCCGGCGAACAGCGCGCCACGAAACGGCGCCCCCTCGGCGGCCATCTGCCGGAGCGCCGGCTCGAAGACCTCGCGCGCGACGCGCGCCTCGAGCGCCTTGCCGACGAGCGGAGCGGGCCCGTAGGCGCCCATGCCCCCGGTGTTCGGCCCGCGGTCTCCCTCGAAGATGCGCTTGTGGTCCTGCACCGGCGGCAGCACGACGAAGCGCTCGCCGTCGCAGATGGCGTGCACGCTCGCCTCGGCCCCCTCGAGGCGGTCCTCGATGACGATGGTGCGACCCGCCGCGCCGAACGCGCCGTCGACGAGCATCGAGCGCGCCGCAGCCTCGGCCTCCGCGTGGTCGCCCGCGACGACGACCCCCTTGCCCGCGCAAAGGCCGTCTGCCTTCACGACCGGGGGCGCGGGGCGCGAGCGGATCCAGCGCGCGGCCTCGTCGGCGTCGGTGAACACGCCGAAGGCCGCGGTGGCGATCCCGGCGCGCTCGGCGACCCCCTTCATGTACGCCTTCGACCCCTCGAGGCGCGCGGCGGCGGCGCTCGGGCCGAACGTGGGCACCCCCCGCGCCGCGAGCGCGTCGGAGAGCCCGGCGACGAGCGGCGCCTCGGGGCCGACGACGACGAGATCGTAGCGCTCGCGCACCGCGAACGACGTCAGATCGTCGACGCGATCGGCCGCGATGGGCACGGGCACGAGCGGCGCGACGGTGCCCCCGTTGCCAGGGGCGACGGCGACGTGCCCGACCGACGCAGACTCCGCGAGGCGCAGCGCGAGCGCGTGCTCGCGGCCTCCGCCACCGACGACGAGCACCCTTCGGCCGACCATGGGACGGCCGAAGGCCTAGCAGATTCGCCGCGCGCTGTCCGCGTGCCGTGGCGGACGCGAGGGGGCGGCGGCGAGACTTCAGGTTCTCCGCAAAACGCCGTACGCTCGTATTCCAATGTCCGCGCCGCCCCCCTCCGTTCGTGGTGCGCCGCGCAGGCCGCGGCTGCTGGCTTCGGCCGAGATCGTCGCGCGCGGGCGCGGCTTCGTCGTCCGCCGTGGCGACGCCGCCGTCCCGATCGCCACCGAGGAGCGCCTCGCGCTCGGCCTGCTCGACGGCACCCGCTCGCTGCCCGAGCTCGTCGCCGCGGCGCGCGCGCTGTCCGAGCCGCTCGCGCCGCTCGCGCTCTTCGCGCTCGTGCGGAAGCTCGACGCGGCCTCGCTGCTGGTGGACCTCGACACCGCCGAGGCGGCGCTGAGCGTGGTGCCGACGCCTCCCGTGCTGCCGCCGAAGCGAAAGCGCTTCGCGCGGGTGCTCGCGCCGCGCTTCACGCTGCCGGGCACCGCGTGGCTCTTCGCGCCCGGCGCCCTGTGCCCGCCGCGTGCGGCGCTCGCGTG
>CAITLX010000534.1 GCA_903893335.1 uncultured delta proteobacterium
GGCGCAGCTCGCCGCCCTCGACGCACCTCGCGCCGGGGTCGGCGCGGGGGTCGGTGGGGTCGCGGGGCGCGCGAGCCCTGCGGCGGCTGCGCCCGCAGCGAAGCCGGCCTCGCCCCCCGCGTCTGCCGCCGACGCGCCGCCCTGACTCCCTCTGGCTGCGACGCTCGGTCGCGGGGGCCTCGCGCTCGCGCTCAGCCGGCGAGCAGCCGCGCGAGGATCTCGTTGACCAGCTGCGGGTTCGCGCTGCCCTTCGTCTCCTTCATCACCTGGCCGACGAAGAAGCCCATGAGCCCCGTCTTGCCCGAGCGGTACCCGGCGACCTGCTTGGCGTTGGCCTCGACCACCGCCTTGCACACCGACTCGAGCTCGCCGCTGTCGCTCATCTGCGCGACGCCCAGCGCCGCGACGACGTCGCGCGCCGACTTCGCGGTGCCGCGGAGCGCCGCGTAGACGTCCTTGGCCTGCTTGCCGCTGATGGTGCCGCCGTCGACGAGCGCGAGCAGCTCGGCGACCTGCGCGGCCGTGACCGGGAACGTCGCCGAGAGACCCGCGGTCGCCACGTCGCGCAGCACCTCGGTCTGCACGAAGTTGGCGACCTTCACGGCGTCGCCGTGCAGCGCCGCTGCCTCCTCGAAGAACGCGGCGATGCGCGGGTGGACGCTGAGCACCCCCGCCGCGACGGCCGTGAGCCCGAGAGTCGCCCCCCAGCGCGCGCGGCGCGCCACCGGGAGCTCCTCGAGCGACGCGCGCTGCGCCTCGACGAACGCGGCGTCCACGACGAGCGGCGGAAGATCGGGCTCGGGGAAGTAGCGGTAGTCGTGCGCCTCTTCCTTGGAGCGCAGCGAGAACGTCTTGCCGCTCGCCTCGTCCCAGCGGCGCGTCTCCTGCACGATGCGCCCGCCCGACGACACGATCGCGGCCTGGCGCGCGATCTCGTAGTCGATCGCCTTCTCGACGAAGCGGAACGAGTTGACGTTCTTCACCTCGCAGCGCGTGCCGAACGTGGTCGAGCCGCGCGGGCGGATGGAGACGTTGGCGTCGCAGCGGAAGCTGCCCTCCTCGAGGTTGCCGTCGTTGACGCCGAGGGTCATGAGCACCTCGCGCAGCCGACGCAGGTACTCCGACGCCTCGCCCGCCGAGCGCAGATCGGGGGCGCCGACGATCTCGACGAGCGGCGTGCCGGCGCGGTTGAGATCGACGATGGAGTCGCCGCCCATGCCATGCACGTTCTTGCCGGCGTCCTCTTCCATGTGCACGCGGGCGATGCCGGCGCGCTTGGTCGAGCCGTCGGCCAGCGTGATGTCGAGCCAGCCGTCGGTGGAGAGGGGCTCCTCGAACTGGCTGATCTGGTAGCCCTTCGGGAGGTCGGGGTAGAAGTAGTTCTTGCGCGCGAAGACGCTGCGCTCGTGCACCGTGCAGCCGAGCGCGAGCGCGATGCGCACCGCCATGCGGACGGCCTCGGCGTCGAGCACCGGCAGCGCGCCGGGCAAACCGAGGCAGACGGGGCAGACGTTGGTGTTGGGCCTCGCCCCGAACGACGTCGAGCAGGAGCAGAACGCCTTCGTCCGCGTCAGCAGCTGCGCGTGCACCTCGAGGCCGATGACCGGCTCGAACTCTTGGCTCATGGCCGACGCGTAGTAGCACGCCCCGAGGGCAGCTCAGTGCGCGTGGTGGCGATCGACCC
>CAITLX010000535.1 GCA_903893335.1 uncultured delta proteobacterium
CGCGCGGCGCGACGGCGGCGCGGTGCTCGTCGAGCAGGCGCACGAGCACGGCCGGAGGGGCGGCGAGCGGCGCGACGGCGTGGCCAGCGGGCGCCGTGCGCGCCACGCCGTGCTCGATGGCGACGCCGGCGCCCGCGGGGGCGAAGCGCGCGGTCGTCTCCCACAGCACCTCGTCGTCCTCGTCGTCCTGGTGGACGAACCAGAACGCAGCCGCGCCCTCGTCGTCGCGCTCGATCTCGATCTCGCAGTCGTCGCGGCCGCGAAGCTCGGCGCCCGCGAGCAGGTCCTCGGCGCTCCACTTGGCCGACACGCCGAGCTCGAGGCGGCGCTCGCGCACGCGCTCGAACGGCGCGAGGCCGAGCGCCCACGCCGCGTAGCGCGCGAGCGCGGCGTCCACGTCGAGGCCCGCGAACTCGGCGCGCGCGAAGAAGGTGGGGTGCAGCGCGTCGTCCACGAGGCCTTACGCTCGCGCGGGCAGCCCGATGCGCGCCCCGAGCTCGGCGTGGAACGCGTGGAACGCGGACTCGCGCGGCCACGCGGGCGCCTCGCCGATGAGGCGGCGCGCGGTCGCCTCGTCGCCGTGGTCGATGGCGACGACGGCTGCGGCGTAGCGCATCGCCCAGTGCACCAGCGGGCTGCGGCGCGCGGCCTTCTCGAGCAGCGCGACGTCGCGCGCCGCGCTCGTGTGGGCGAAGGCGCGCGCGAAGGCGCCCAGCGCGTCGCGCAGCACGCGCACGCGCGCGCGCACGAGGGGGCCCGCCGGCGGCAGCGGCATGCGCGCGAGCCGCTCGGCCTTCGCGAGGGCGGCCTCGCGGTCCCCCTCGAACGCGTCGAGCATCGTCTCGACGAACAGCCGGTGCTCGAGCGCGATCTCCCACGCCGGGCCGCGCACGGCGCGCTCGAGGGCCCGGCGCCCCTGGTCGATCCACCCGCACGCGGCGAACGCGGCGGCGGCGACCAGCGGCCCCATCGTCTCGGGGTGCGGCAGCTGACCGAGCGCGCGCGACCAGGCGCCGAGCACGGCCTGCACGTCGCCCGAGCGCAGCAGCTGGCGCACGCGGTGGCGCGCGAACAGCGAGGGGAGAAACGACAGCGCGACCAGCACCACGGCGATGACGCCGCTCGTCGGGTGGTCGGGCGTCTGGCGGAGCGCGACCGCGACGGCCGCCGCCGAGAGCACGAACGGCACCCACGAAGACGGGCGACTCGCAAGCGGCTGCAGCACGGCGGGGCCAGAAACGACGAAGGGCCTACCACACCCGCTCTCCGCTACCGTTGCTCCCTTCCGGGCCTGGCGGGGTTCACGGCGCGCTGTCGGTAGACCCGTAATGTCGTCGCGAGAGGAAACATAGCGCCGAGGCGCAGACCTGTCGAGGGGGGAGACGCGCCCCCCGCGTTCACCCGAGCGCTCAGGGCGCGGAGAAGGTGCAGCGCGCGAGCGGGAGCGCCACGTCGTACAGGACGTAGAGCGTGTAAACGTGCCCGGCGACGAGCGGCGCGGGGGGCGCCGACGCGGGGAAGCGCTGGGTGGCGCCCGAGGGCACCGCGCCGTACGCGAGCCCCGAGGCGAGCGGCTGGCCGTCGTGCGGCACGTCGACGCGCCACACGGTGCCGGCGGGCAGGTCGAAGTTGGGCGGGATGCCCGGGTTGTCGCTGCCGGCCTCGAGCACGTAGACGTAGCGCGCCGGCTTACCGCCGCTCCAGACGAGCTTGCCCGACGCGTCGATCCCCTCGCCCGCCTGGCACGCCTGCGGCGCGTAGCTCAGCTGGTCGAGGAGCGCGGCGCCGAAGGGCGGGATGCCCGCGACGAAGGACTGCGTGAGCCCGCGGCGGTCGAACTCGCGCTGGAAGAAGCCGACCATGCGCGCGGGGTCGGTGCTGGGCAGCGCGCTGTGCACGCGGTCGAAGCCGTTGTTGTCCGCCGGGTCGAACGCGCCGAGCACGCTCGAGTCGACGTACCCCGCGAACATCGCGACGCCCTCGTCGGAGATCGTGTCGGCCCACAGCGGGTCGTCCGAGAGGCTCCACGCCGCGGCGCCCTTGGGCGCCGCGCTCGTGTGGCAGCACACGCACGCGCAGCTCGCGACCTGCCTCTTCGCCCAGGCCGACTCGGCGAGGTAGGCGGCGTCGGCGCGGCGCGGGTCGGAGGCGCCGGCGATCGCGCGCGCGGGGACGGGGTAGTAGGGGCGGTTGGTGCGCACGACGTCGCACGAGCCGTAGTCGCGGTAGTCGCGCCCCTCCTCGGTGCAGGCGCTGATGAGGTTCCACGTGCACACCTTGCCGTCCGCGCTCTGGCCCGCAGGCTCGCCCGGGAGCGGATCGACGCACGACTGCGTCGGCCAGATGAACACGGTGTGGTCGTCGGTGGTCGCCGACGCGCAGACGCTGCCGGCGACGAACGTGCCCCCCGCGAACGTCGTGCACGCGAGCTCCGCGCTCGAGCACTCGGTCGCCGCGACGCCGCCGAGCTCGGTGGTCGCGTCGAGGCCGTCCCCCTTCGCGACGACGCAGCGGCCGAGCGT
Organism: uncultured delta proteobacterium; assembly: GCA_903893335.1. Lineage (GTDB taxonomy): Bacteria > Myxococcota_A > Polyangia > Polyangiales > Polyangiaceae > CAITLX01. The sequence continues at coordinate 2,523 of CAITLX010000535.1, forward strand.
GCTCGCGGCGCACGCGCCGCCCGCCACGAACGCGCCGCCAGCGCCGGGCTGCTTCGCGCAGTCGTCCGCGGCCGACGCCGCCGTCCACGCGGCGCCGAGGTACGCCTTGCACTCGTCGTGGCCCGAGAACGCGTTGCGGTAGTCGCAGCGGCCGACGCCCGCGGCCGCATCGACCGTCGCCGCCGCATCGCCCGAGCCCGCGTCGAGCGCGTCGCCTGGACCCTCCGGGGAGGCCGCGCCCGAGGAGCAACCCGAGACGATCGCGAGCAGAGCCATTGCGAGCAGAGCGCGGCGGCAGCGGAAAGACGGAGCAAGACGCATCCTCCGAGGTTGGCCGATTTTGCGCACTCCGTGCAGGGGCCCCGGGTCCGACGGAGGGCGGACCACGAGGCGGCACGGCGCCCGGCGATGCGTGACCAGCAGCCCGCTCCTCGCGCGGTGCCGGAGACGAGGGCGAGACGGCGAGAGGCGCGCGCAGCCCATTGACGAACACGATCGTGAGCCTTTCCGTAAGCGGACCGGACCGGCGCGAGGGGCGACCGCCGCGCGAGAGGCGCGACCACCCCGCCCGGCCCCCGGAGGAGGAGGAGACGTCCCATGAAGCGCCGAACGAAGGGCTTGCTGGAGGGGTTCGCGTCCAGGTCCGGCGCGCGCAGCGCCGGCGGTTCCGAGGCGGGCCCCGGTGAGACGCCTGCCGCCCCGTCGAGGTCGACATGAGCCCCCATC
>CAITLX010000536.1 GCA_903893335.1 uncultured delta proteobacterium
CGAGGTCGACGTAGGCGCCGCCACGCTCACGTCGTGGGCGCTCGCCGGCGGCCCCGCGGCTCCCCTCGCCGCCGGCGCGCTCGCCCGCCGCGGCGGAGCCGACGCGCGACGCGACGTCGAGGCGCTGCTGCGCGCTCCCGACCCGCACGTGCGCGCGGCCACGGGCTCGGGGCTCGCTCGCTCGGACGCGCCCGCCGCCACCGCGCTGCTCGCCGCCGCGTGGACGTTCGAGCCCGACGCGAGCGTGCGCCGCGCCCTGCTCGACGCGCTCGCTCGCCGGGGCGACGAAGAGGCGCGCACGACGCTCCGCTCGGCCGCCGACCTCGATCCCGACGCTGCGTGCCGCGACCTCGCGCGCCGCGCGCTGCGTGGCCCTGCCGACCGCGCGCCCGAGGCCACCTCGCGCGCGGGCTTCGTGCTCGTCGATGCGCGAGCCGGCGCGCGCGTCGGTCGCGTCGTCGACGCATCGGGGCGCGTCGTGCCCGTGGTGACCGACCCCGACGGCGTGCTGCTCGTCGTGGGGCTCGCGCCCGGGCAGGCCCTGCTCGACCTTGCATTCCCCGCCGGAGAGGACGACGCTTCCGGCCCATGAGCCACGCGTCCAAGGGGGGCCCGGGAGCACCGGCCGACGACGGGCGCTCGTTCGAGGAGGCCGTGCGCCGGCTCGGGCAAATCGTCGAGCAGCTCGAGGGGGGCGATCTGCCGCTCGAGGCCTCGCTCACCCTCTTCGAGGAGGGCGTGAAGCTCGCGCGCGTGTCGCAGCAGCGGCTCGACCGCGCCGAGCGGCGCATCGAGGAGCTGCTCGGCGAGGGCGACGACGGCGAGCCGCTCGTGCGCCCCTTCGACGCCAAGCTCGAGGGTTGACCGTGACCCAGATCGTCCACACCGCCGCCGCGCTCATCATCGGCAACGAGCTGCTGAGCGGCAAGGTGGCCGACGCCAACCTCGTGGTGCTCGCGCGCGCGCTGCGCGCCGTCGGCGTCGAGCTGCGACGCGTCGTCATGGTGCTCGACCACGTCCAGACGATCGCCGACGAGGTGCGCGAGCTCGCGCGCACGCACGACGTCGTGTTCACGAGCGGCGGGGTCGGCCCGACGCACGACGACGTGACCATCGACGCGGTGGCGCTCGCCTTCGGCGCCGAGGTCGTCGAGAGCGAGCCGATGGCCGCGATGCTGCGCGCGCACTACGGCGCCGCGCTCGGCGAGGGGCACCTGCGCATGGCGCGCGTGCCCGCGGGCGCCGAGCTCGCGACCAACGACGAGGTGCGCTGGCCCACGGTGGTGATGCGCAACGTGTGGGTGCTGCCGGGCATCCCCGAGGTCTTCCGCATGAAGCTCCCGCTGCTGCGCGGGCGCATCGCGGGGCCCGAGCCCTTCGTCTCGCGCGCGGTCTACACCAACCTCGACGAGCCCGACCTCAAGCCGCTGCTCGACCGCGTCGTCGCGGCCCACGCCGACGTCGAGGTGGGCTCGTACCCGACGTGGCGCGACGCGGCCTACCGCACGAAGCTCACCTTCGACGGCCGCGACGCCGACGCGGTGGCGCGCGCGTGCGACGCCTTCGTGGCGCTGCTTCCGCACGGCGAGCCGCAGCGCATCGAATGACGCTGGGATCCGGTCGCGAGTGACGCAGGGCCTCGATCGCGAGTGACGCCGCCGTGCGGTGGCGACCGCCACCACCGCAGCGGCGCCTGCCAGCGGCGCACGCGGCCCTTGCCGCGCGGCCGCAGCGGGCACGCTCCCTGCGAAGCGCAGGGCCCATGACCCAGCCGACTGCCTCGCTCCTCCCGCGCGAGCGGGCCCTCCTCGACGGCTTCGATGCGCTCGGCGACGCCGAGTTGATCGCGCTCGTGCTCGGCACCGGCCACGCGGGCGCGAGCGTGACCCGCGTCGCCGAGGCGCTGGTCGAGCGCCTGGGCGGGCTCGAGGGACTGCTGCGAGCTGGCGTGCACGACGTGGCCGGTCAAGCCGGGGTCGGGCTGGCGAAGGCGGCGCGGCTGCGAGCGGCGGTCGAGCTTGGTCGGCGGAGCGTCGCGCGCGCCTCGTCGGCGGGGCGCCTCGCGCTCGGGTCGTCGGCCGACGTCGCCGCCTGGGCCCGGGGGCGCATCGGGCACCTCGACCACGAGGAGGTCTGGCTGCTCTCGCTCGACGGCCGCAACGGCCTGCGGGGCGCCCGCCGCATCGGTCAGGGGGGGCTGCACGGCGCCCCCCTCCAGCCCCGCGACGCGATGCGCGCCGCCGTGCGCGACGCAGCCAGCGCCTGCGTGCTGGTGCACAACCACCCCGCGGGCAACCCCGAGCCCTCCCGCGAGGACCTCGAGGTCACCCGGGCGGTCGCCCGCGCAGCGGACATCGTCGGCATCCCGCTGGTGGACCACGTCATCGTCGGGGGGGGCTCACACGTCTCGCTCTTCGACCGCGGGCTGCTCGCTCCGCCGGAGCCCTGAGACGCGCCCGTGCAAGGCTGAAGCAATCCACATTTCACGAACGCAACGCGCTGCCCTGGAAACGGCGCGTAAGTGCCCGACTTCAGGCCCAGGCGCGTTGGCCCGCCAGTTGCACAAGGAGTGGTCCGCAGCGCCTGCGGACGGCTCCCCCCAGCTGTCGAGCGGGCGTTTGCGCTTTTGTGCGCCAGCGTGGCTGGCGGCTCCGGGTGTGCGCTTTTTTGGGCCAGCGAAGCTGGCGGCTCCGGGTCTCAGCTCTCGCGCGTCGGCCTGGCTGCAGGCCGCTCGCGCGATCGAGCGTCGGCGTCAGCGCTCGACGAGCAGACCGTGGCGGTCTGCCTCGCCTTCGACCCCGAGCGCTACCGTCGCGAACCGAACGCGCGCCCCCGCCCGCTCGACGCTCGGCTCGCCCGACAGCAGGCGCGCGTAGGCCTCGGTCGCCTGGGTGAGCGGGCAGCCCAGCGCCTCGCGCAGGAAGGTGAGCGACGCCGCGTCCGCGTAGCTCACCGCGACGAGCGCCCCGTCACGCCCGACGACGGTCACGCCGAACGCATCGTCCGCGCGCTGTGCGGCGAGCTTCGGGTGGGGGAGCGCGAGCAGGAGCCACACGCTCGCCCCGTCGGCGGCGTGCCCCACGAGCAGCTCGGCGTAGGGCGCCCGCCACCGCGCCACCATCGCGACGCGAGCGTCCCCGGTGGCGGCGACGAGCTGCCCGAGCGGCCGCAGCGCCCCCTCGCGCACCAGCGCGCTCGCGGCGATGGCGACCTCGTCGGCTCCGAGCAGGCGTCGCGCGCGCAGCGACGCGAGGGCGCCGACGAGCACGCCGCGGTTCTTGGCGGCGCCGTCGCCGTCCGGGCCGAGGCGCACAAGGTCGTCGAGCACCTCGATGGCGAGCTCGTGCTCGCCGAGCTGCGCGTAGAGATCGGCCAGCGTGCGGCGCGCGTCGGCCAGCCCGGCGTCGAGCGCGAGGGCGCGCCGGTAGGCGGCCACCGCGGCGGCGGGGTCGCGCCGCCCCTCCTCGGCGAGCCCGATCGCGTACCAGGTGCGGCCGTCTCCGGGCGCGAGGGCACGCGCGCGCTCGAGCACCGCGAGCGCCTCGTCGAACCGCCGGTCGGCCTGGAGCCGGGCGGCGATCGCGCGCAGCGGGCGCACGTCGGCGGGCGCCAGCCGCGCGGCCTCGTCGAGCTGGCGTCGCGCGTCGTCACCTCGTCGCGCCTGGTGCAGCGCGCCGGCCAGCTCGAGGCGGGCCTCGACCAGGCTCGCGTCGAGCTCGACCGCGCGCTCGCAGGCCTCGACGGCCTCGGCCGAGCGCCCCGCGGCGCCGAGCCCGACGCCGAGCGCGAGCCAGGCGGCCGCGTCGCGTGGCCGCTCGCGCGCCCCGGCCGAGAGCTCGCGCACGGCGCCCTCGAGGTCGCCGGCCGTGGTCGCGTCGATGGCGCGCTGCAGGGGGGTCTTCGCCATGGTTCTGGAATCGTCGGAGAAGCTAGCGCGCCCCGGGCACGGTGTCTTTTCCCGGCCTGGTTCGGTATGCTCGATAGTTGAATGAGTTTCGCCGAGAGCTTGCGGTTCTTCGCCGCGACAGACGTCGGCCGCACCCGCGACCACAACGAGGACAACTACCTCGTCGATCGCAAGTTGGGGCTCTTCGTCGTCGCCGACGGAATGGGGGGTCACGCCGCGGGCGAGGTCGCGAGCGCGCTCGCCGTCCGGACGGTGCACGACGAGGTCAAGCGCGAGCGCCAGCTCGTCGAGGACTTCGCGCGCGGCTCGACGGGAGCGGGACGCGTGACGGCCAAGGAGGTGCAGAACCTCCTCGAGTTCGCCGTCCAGCGCGCCTGCCAGAAGATCCACGAAGAGGCGCAGGGCGACGCCCAGAAGCGCGGCATGGGCACCACGCTGTCGGCGCTGCTCGTCGCGGGGCAGCGCGGGTTCATCGCGCACGTCGGCGACAGCCGCATCTACGTCATGCGCGACGGGCGCGTGCAGCAGCTGACCGAGGACCACACCGTCTACTCCGAGCTCATCAAGCGCGGTCGGCTCAGCCGCGAGCAGATCGAGCAGGTCGCCCACAAGGGGGCCATCACGCGCGCGGTCGGCGTCTACGAGCGCGTCGAGGTCGACACGCTGCTGGTCGACCTCCTGCCCGGCGACCAGTTCCTGCTCGCCTCCGACGGCCTGCACGGCTACCTCGCGGCGCCCGACGACCTCGGGCCGTACCTCGAGCGCGCCGACGGCGACGACGCGACGCGCGGGCTCATCACCTTCGCCAACGACTCGGGCGGCAAGGACAACATCACCGCCGTCGTCGTGCGCCTCGGCGAGGGCACCTCGGTCGACGGCGACCGCGCCGATCTGCTCGCGCGCAAGCGCGAGGTGCTCGCGAAGATGCCGCTGTTCGCGCGCCTGACGCAGCGCGAGATGCTCCGCATCATGCAGGTCGCCGACGTGCGCACGTTCGCGCCGGGCGCGCAGGTCATCCGCGAGGGGGACCGCGGCGACGAGCTGTTCATCGTCCTGTCGGGCAAGGCGCGCGTCACCAAGGGGGACGTCGCGCTCACCACGTTCGGCGTCGGCGACCACTTCGGCGAGATGTCGCTCATCCGCAGCGTGCCGCGCAGCGCGAGCGTGTTCGCCGACGCCGCGTGCGAGCTCATCGTCGTGCGCCGCGCCGACTTCTTCGACATCCTGCGGCGCGAGCACGAGCTCGCCGTCAAGCTCCTCTGGCAGTTCCTCGGGGTGCTCGCCGACCGCCTCGACCAGACCTCGCAGGACCTCGAGACGGCGCGCACCGAGCGCGGCGCCGAGGACGTCACCTCCGAGATCTTCCCCGAGGAGGCCGACTTCGACCTCGACGCCGACCCGACCCCCGCGCCCCTGGCCTCCCCGACGCGGGGCGGCTGAGGGAGCCCTCGTGCGCCCCGTCTCGCCATGAGGATCTGCTCGCGCTGCGGCACGGCTTTCCCCGACGACACAGCCTTCTGCGTCGCCGACGGCACGCCGCTGCGCAAGCTCCTCGATCCGCTGCTCGGCAAGACGATCGCGCAGCGCTACCGGCTCATCTCGCGGCTCGGCGCGGGCACGATGTCGAGCGTCTACCTCGCGCGCCACGTGATGATCGACCGGCTGAGCGCCATCAAGGTGCTCAAGAGCGAGCTTGGGCGCGACGCCGACGTGCGCACCCGCTTCCTGCGCGAGGCGCGCGCGGTCAACCGCATCAACCACGAGAACATCGTCGAGATCACCGACTTCGGCGAGTCGGCGGGGCTCGTCTACCTCGTGATGGAGTACGTGCCGGGCGAGTCGCTCGCCCGCAACCTCGCCGAGGCGCCGCTGTCGTGGCGCAGGCTCGTGCCCATCGCCGTGCAGATCGCCGCGGCGCTGGGGCGCGCCCACCAGGTCGGCGTGGTGCACCGCGATCTGAAGCCCGATCACGTGCTGCTCGTGAAGCGCAAGGACGGCACCGAGACGGTGAAGATCACCGATTTCGGCATCTCGCGCGTCACCGACGCGCCCGCGTCGACCGCCTCCGGGTACGCGGTCGGCACGCCCGGCTACGTCGCGCCCGAGTGCCTCGAGGGGCACAAGGGGGACGCGCGCGCCGACCTCTACGCCCTCGGCGCGCTCTGCTACGAGGCGCTCACCGGCAAGCTCCCGTACGACGCCGGCAGCGCCGACGAGCTGCTGCACAAGGCGCGCACCGAGCCCCCCGTGCCGCTGCGCGCGCGCATGCCGGGCGTCCCCGAGCGCGTCGCGCGCGTGGTGATGCACCTGCTCGCGCGCCAACCGGACGACCGCCCGCGCGACGCCTTCGTCGCGCACGACGATCTCCTCGGGTGCCTCGACGCCGAGACGCACCGCGGCCCGCCGCGCCACGAGTTCACCCCCGCGCCCGCAGGCGTCGGCGTGTACGCGCTGGCGGGCTCCCCCGACGCCGCTTCGCCCTCCGCGCCCGCCGCGCCGCGCTCGACGCCGCGCCCCCAGCTCGAGCTCGAGACGCGCCCCTACGCCGAGCTCGCGCCGCTCTGCCGCGCGGGGTGGCTGCGCATCGAGCGCGCGCTCGAGCGCTTCCAGTCGCTGGCCGAGGACACGCAGGCCGCGGTCACCGAGGCGCGGCGGCTCGTCGAGGCGGTGGACGACGTCGCCGAGCGCGTGCGCGCCGACCAGCGCATCATCGAGGCGCTCGAGGCCGACGGGCGCAGCTTCAAGGCCGACTTCGGGCGCGCGCTCGACGAGCTGGGTCGCGAGGCCTCGACGGCAGGCGGGCACATCGAGGAGACCACCGCGCGGCTCGCGTCGGCGCGCGCGTCGAGCGGCGCCACGACGCGGGCGCTCGGCGAGGTCGAGTCGTGGAACGAGATCGCGCTCGACGAGGAGCGCGCCCGCGCGCAGAGCGCCGCGCACGGA
>CAITLX010000537.1 GCA_903893335.1 uncultured delta proteobacterium
CATGGCGGTCGGGTGAGCGCATCTCGTGTCTTCCGACGCTTCCCGGAGCATGCGCAGTAGCCTCTCTTCCCCGAATTCGCGAAGGCGCGTCGCCGCGTGCCTCGTGGTCATGGCGAGCCTCGCTCCCCCCAGCGCCGCGTGGGCCGACAAGGCGCACGGCGCGGCGAGCGACGACGAGCGTCGCACCGAGGCGCGGGCGCACTACGCCGAGGCCGAGCGGCACTTCGCCGCGGGCGAGTTCGCTGAGGCGTACACGGGGTACCGGGCCGCCAACGACCTCATCTCGGCGCCGCAGACGCTCTACAAGATGGCGATCGCCCGCGACAAGCAGGGGCTCGTCGAGGAGACGATCGCAGGCTACGAGGCGTTCCTCGCCGCCGGGCCGCCCCCCGCCATGGACGAGAAGGCCGCCGCCGCGCGCGAGCGCCTCGGCGAGCTCAAGAAGCGCGTCCCGGTGCGCGTGCACCTGCGAAGCGATCCGCCGGGCGCCGAGGTCAGCATCGACGGCTCCCCTGTGCCCGGCACCACGCCCTTCGACGCGAAGGTCGTACCGGGCGCGCACAAGGTGCGCTTCACGTCGGCCGGCCACGCGACGGTCGAGCGCGACCTCGAGGTCGTCGCTGGGCGACCGGGCGACCTGCTCGCGGTGCTCCCCGTCGGCAGCGCGGACGCGCCGCCCGAGCCGGTCGTGGTCGCGCCGGCTCCCGTCGAGCCCCCCGAGGCGCCCCGCGCCGAGTCGCGGTCGCGCTCGCTGCCCTACGCGCTGCTTGGAGGCGCGGTCGTCGGCGCAGCCGTGGGCACCGTGTTCGGGCTCAGGGCGCTCTCGAGCAAGCGTGACTTCGAGGCGGCGCCGACGGGGGCGCAGGCCGACAAGACCGAGCGCGACGCGCTCATCGCCGACATCGCGTTCGGCGCGGGGCTCACGGTGGGGGTCACCGGCCTCGTGCTGCTCTTCGCCCAGCCCGCCGCCGAGAAGCCGGCGACGGCTTCGGTGTGGCACCTCGCGCCCGTCGTCGGGTCCTCCGGAGCCGGCGCGGTCGCGGCGGTGCGCTTCTGATGCGCCGGCACGTTCGTGGGGGGCGCTTCTGATGCGCCGGTTCGTCAAGGTCGAGGGAGCGGCGTGGCTCGTCGCCGCGCTCGCCTCGGTCGGAAGCACGGGCTGCGAGCTCGTCGCTCGCATCGATCGCAGCCAGATCGTCGGTGAGCCTGCGCTGGTCGACGCCTCGCCCGACACCCCGAACGACACCGCCGGCGACGCAGCCGACGCCGGCGCCGACGCGGCCGCTGACGTCACCACGGACGCCCTCGACGACACCTCGCTCGACGGCGGCGATGAGGCCGATGTGTCGTCCGACGCGAGCGATGCCACGGTCGACGCCTCGAGCGACGCGCCGGACGAGACCGACGCGCCGGCCGACGTCGTGACGGACGCGCTCGACGCGAGCGACGCCACCGTGGACACCACCAGCGACGCGGCAGACGCGAGCGACGCGCCCGCCGACGTGAGCACGGACGCGCCGAACGACGCGCCGACCGACGCTTCCGACGCGAGCGACGCGGCCGACAGCGGCTCCGATGCGAGCGACGCGGCCGATGGGGCCTCCGACGCGAGCGACGCAGCCGATGCCGCGCCGGACGTCGTGGTCGGCTGCCCGGTCCCGACCAACGTCGAGACGCTCGCGCTGCCCGGCCTGCTCTACGCGAAGAACGGCGACGTCTACGCCCACGGGCCGCTCGTGGCGGACAACGAGATCGCCCTCACCAACTCGCCCGACGTGGACGAGTCGACGCCGACCTGGAGCCGCGGCGGCACGCGCATCACCTTCGTGGCGCGGCCGAGCGGGGCTGCCGCGGGGGGCAACGTCATCGTCACCTGGGCGGACGGCTCTCACCCCGTGCAGCTCACCTCGAACGCCGCTGGCAGCACGCGCGACGTGCACGACCCGGTCTTCTCCCCGGACGGCACGTCGGTCTACTTCGGCCTGTTCGACGGCACGCTCTGGACGCTCGCTCGCGCCCCGGCCGACGGCTCCGCCGCGCCGACGACCGTGTTCCGCCTCGGCTCGTACGTGCGCGCCGTGCGCTTCAGCGTCGATGGTCAGTACCTCGCGTTCCGCGCCATCGCGACGGCCTCGCAGACCGAGCTCGTGCAGGTGCTCTGCGCGACCAACCCCTCGTACCCCATCGCGACGTTCCCCATCTCGGGCACCGGCGACGACCTCACCTTCGCCCCCGACTCCACGAGCGTGGTCGTGTCGGTCGGCTCGACGCTGCTGCGCTACGACGTCTCGTCGGGGGGGCCGATCGGCGCGCTCGTCGACTGGACGGGCGGCAAGGTCGTCGGCGCGGTCCGCTTCGTCACGCCGTTCTCGGCCTCGTACACCCCCGACGGCGCGGCGCTGTTCATCGACGCCATCGACGACACGGGCAGCCCATACCTCGGTCGCGTGGACCTCGCGACGCCCGCCGACCTGACCGTCTACTTGCCCATCGGCGGACAGCCCAGCTACCGCCCCTGAGCGGTCGCGGCGCCTGCGCGCGAAGCGCTCAGGGTTGCGGCGCGGCGTCGTCGGGCGTCGCCGAGGCAGCCGAGGCTGCGGCCTTGGTCCGCGCCTCGGCGCGCTCGCGCGTCGCGCTCACGGCCTGATCGGCGGCGTACTCGAGCTCGCCGGTGACGAGCGAGCCGGGCAGGGGGAGCTTGGGCACGATGAGGAGCTCGAGCTTCACGATCGTCGTCTCGTCGTCGAGCGGCACGAGGCGCCAGGTCGCGCGCAGATCGTCCACGTTGCCCTCGCCCTCCATCTTCCCCTCGAGGCGCTCGGTGCCGTTCGGCTCGCGCGTGATGGCTCCGAAGCGCGTGACGGCCCACACCGAGGCCGCGCCGTGCAGGATGGGGACCTGGAGGTAGACGTCGGTGGCGCCGGGGGCCTTCTTCACGATGCGGCTCTTCTGGAAGCGCGGCATGAAGTCGGCGTAGTGGCCGTAGTCGAGGACGATGCGGCGCACCGTCGCGAGCGGCGCGTGCACCGCGGTCATCCCGCCGCCGGCGCGGATCGACGCGCTCGAGCTGGCCACGTTGTAGCGCTCGGTGCGGTGCGACTGCAGCAGGCGAGCGGTCTCGTCGGACGGCGCGCCGTCGGCATGGGCCGGAGCGGCCAGCGCGAGGCCGGCGGCGCACGCGAGCGCGGCGAGGTGCAGGGAGGTGGCGGCGAGCTTCATGTCGGGTCTCCGTCGGGGCGGTTCACCGCTCGGGTGAAGCACGTGGCGTGCCGCGGGCGAGGCGTCGTGCGATCGGGCACTTGCGCCGGTTGGTGCGTCACGGCGCGGGCCGCGGGGTGGGCCGTCGCGTCACAGCGTGGCCTGTGGCGCGCGGTGTGACGTCACGGGGCGGCTGCCTCGGGGAGGGCATCGTCGAGCGGCGCCATGGTGCACGAGCCCTCGACCTTGACCCCCTTGTCGATGAAGATCGACGGCGCGCGCAGGCTGCCGTGCACCTCGGCCGGGACGTAGAGCTCGATCGCGGTGCGGGCGCGCAGGTTGCCGCGCACGACCCCCCCGCGCACGATGAGGGTGCCCACCTCCACGTCGGCGTCGAGGTCCCCGTCGGCCCCGACGACCAGCGTGTCGTCCCCCCGGATCTCGCCGCGGAACGTCCCCTCGATGCGCACGTGGCCGGTGAACGCCAGCTTGCCCTCGTAGCGCGTCCCGCGCCCGAGCAGCGCGGTCAGCTCGATGCCGGGCGTCAGCTCCATGTGACCCGCAGGCTAGCGCGGGCGTCGCCCGCCGGCCAACGCCCCGCCCGGGCGCCGTCCGGCGCCCCTTCTGCGTTGACGTTTCGGGGCCCTCGTGAGAAGTCGGTGCGTTGCGGCGCGTGCGCGTCGCTGTCGAGGAGACGAGACGCCGTGTCGATTCGCCCGCACCTCATGTTCGCGCTCGTCGCGTTCGCTTCCGCCCTCGTGGCACCCCTGGCCTCCGCCCAGGAGAGCGCCCCGGCCCCGGCCCCCTCGCCGAGCGCCGATCACGCGCCGGCTCCCGCGCCCGTCGCGGCCGCCAAGCCCGAGAAGAAGCCCGTCGCCTTCCACGGCTCGTACATCCTCTTCGACCAGTCGGTCACGACGCAGACCATCGGTCTCGGCTCCGACTACCAGAGCGCCGACCCGGTCTACGAGTGGTGGGTCCGCTTCGCGCCGCGCTACTACCTGCACGAGACGAAGGACGACGACCTCTCGGTCAACGCGTGGTTCAACCTCTACCACGAGTTCACCAACAGCGACGAGACGACCCAGAAGAACGAGACGGTCATCGGCGCCACCTCGCTCTGGCTGCAGTACGCGCGCAAGATCCACCGCGACGGCGAGTACGTCACGGCCGTCTCGGTCGCGCCGCTGCGCCTCACGCTCCCGACCGACAAGGCCTCGCGCGCGTCGGGCATGCTGTTCGGCGCCGGAGCCAGCGCGGGCATCAGCCAGTCGATCCCGATCCAGGGCAAGAGCGCGCCGGCGCTCGAGTCGGCGAAGTTCGGCGTGAGCCTCATCTACAACCACCCGTTCACGCGCGCGACCACCGCGGTGAACGAGGACCTCGACCGCACGCGCCAGGACGCCGCCGGTCGCACGTTCCTCTCGGACCAGCTCCGCGGCGGGACGATGCCCAACCATTCGCTCAACGTCGCCGCGACCGCGGGCCTTCAAATCACGCCCAAGCTGAGCTTCAGCACGAGCTACATCCTGCTCAACTCCTGGTCGTACCGCCCCACCGACGCGACCTGCGCCGTGCAGACGCTCACCGGCTGCGTGTCGGTCGGCAGCAACCCCGACGCGCCGAACTTCCGGGTGAACACCTGGCTGCTCACGTCGTTCGACTACGACATCGTCGACGAGCTCTCGCTCGGCCTCGGCTACTACAACTTCACCGGACAGCTCGGGCCGGACGGCCAGCGCCGCAACCCGCTCTGGAGCCCCGACGCCCGCGTCTTCTTCACCGTGACGGCCAACCTCGACGCCGTGTACGAGCGCGCAGCCGGCGGCTCTGCCTCCGCGAGCACGAAGGCGGCGTTGCCTCCGGCGCTCGTCGCCTCCGGCGCGTACTGACCCTCCGCCCCTTGGGTGGGGCGAGAGGTGGGCGACAACCGCGCCGAGTTGCGGTACGTCGGAGGCATGCGCGCACGCTTCCAGGTCGTCTCGTCGCTCGTGGTTGGCTCGGCCCTGCTCGCGGGGTGTGGCGCAGGGGCGAACGTCTCCGCCGACGGCCTCGCGCTGCGGCGCGTGGTCGTCTACCGCAACGGCGTCGGGTATTACGAGCGCGCGGGCCACGTCGCGGACGACCAGGTCCGCTTTCGGATGCGCGCGAGCGAGGTCGGCGATTTCCTCGCGACCCTCGCCGTCATCGAGCGCGGCGGCAGCTCGGTGCGCTCCGCGTCGTTTCCGCTGCACACCGACGAGGACGACGACGCCGAGCCCACGCCTCCGTCGCCGATGCCGGGCATGCCGTGCCCGCCGCCCCCCGCGCCGCGCAAGCCGCGCGACGCCGATCCGCTCCGCACCGTCGTGCTCGAGCTCGACGGCAAGGCGCACGAGCTCGAGGTCGGCTACATCTCGGCCACGCCGGTGTGGCGCCCGTCGTACCGCCTCGTCATCGGCAAGGACGGCGCCGACCTGCAAGGCTGGGGCATCGTGCAGAACCTGTCGGGCGAGGACTGGCACGACGTCTCGCTCTCGCTCGTCGCCGGCGCCCCGCTGGCGTTCGAGTCCACGCTGGGCACGCCGGTCGTCCCCGAGCGCCCGACCGTCACCGACTCGGGCGAGGTCATCTCCGCGGTTCCCCACGCGGAGACGACGCTCGAGCAGCGCGCCAGCGCTCCGATGGCGCCGCCGCCCCCCTCGCCGGCAGCCGAGGCCCCCGCGATGGCGGAGGCGATGGACGCCAGCGCGGCGGTCGCGGGACCGCCGGGCAAGGCGATGCTCAAGCGCGCGATGCCTCGCCCCGGTGCAGCCGGCGGGGGCCTCGGAGGGGTGGGGATGGCGATGGGGGCCATGCCTGCCGGCGCGCCTCCGCCGCGCCCGTCGCCCATGGTCGCGCCGTCGGCGCCGCGCAACCTCTCCGCGCTCGCGGCCGTCGCCGTCGAGGGGGGAGCGACCCGCTACGATCTGCCGCACAGCGTCACCGTGCCCGACAAGAGCGCGACGATGGTGCTCCTGGTGTCCAAGCACGTGCCGGGAGAGGCGATCTTCCTGTTCGCGCCCGACGGCGGCGTGCCCGCGTCGCAGTCGCATCCGTTCCGCGTCGCGCGCTTCCAGAACCAGACCGGCGGCCTGCTCGAGCGCGGGCCCATCGCGGTCTTCGAGCAGGGCGCGTTCCTCGGCCAGGGCATGGTCGATCCGCTCCCGCTCGCGGCGACGGCGACGGTGCCGTTCGCGCTCGAGCGCAGCCTCGCGGTCGAGAGCGAGCGCTCGTTCGGCGAGGAGGGGGCCCGCGTCGCGCACGTCGAGGCGCTCCAGCTCGTCATCGAGCGCGACGCGTCGTCGCGCGCGAAGTACCGCGTGAAGAACGGCGGCGACACGCTGGCGAAGCTGCTCGTCAAGCACCTGCGCGCGCCCGGCACGCGCCTGTTCGAGCCGCCCAAGGGCACCGAGGAGAACGTGGGCACGGGCAGCGCGCTCGTCCCGGTCGAGGTGGCGCCGAACGCGACCGCCGAGCTCGTCGTCGACGAGCGGCAGGCGATCACGCGCCCGGTCGACTGGCTCACGCCGCTCGCCGACGAGGCGGTGCGCGCGTACTTCGGCGACAAGCGCGCCGAGCCCACCGCCGCCGCCGCGCTGAAGGCCGCGTGGGAGGTCCGCACCGCCCTCGTCGCCGCCGTCGAGGAGCGCAAGAAGCTCGGCGACGAGCAGCGCGAGCTCGAGGGGGCCAACGACGAGACGCGCAAGAACCTCAAGACGCTCGAGAAGAACAAGGGCGCGGGCGATCTGCGCGATCGGCTCACGCAGCGGCTCGCGAAGAACGCCACCCGGCTCGACGAGATCACCCGTCGCGTCGTCGAGCTCGATCTCCAGATCAACGAGCGGCGCGTCCGCTTCCAGGACCTGCTGCGCGGGGTCCGCATCTCGAAGCCGCTGACGCCGGCCTGACGGGCCCGCGCGGCGTCGCCGCGTTGGGGTACGCTCGCCTCCGTGGACCTGCGTACGCGCACCACGCTGCTCTGCGGCGTGCTCGCCCTCGCGATCGCGGCGTCGATCGTGCTGCGCAGGCGCGTGCGCTCGGTGCACCTCGTCTTCGCCGGCTTCGCGGCCGACATGGGGCTCTGGTACCTGGCGCAGGCGCTGTACGGGTTCTCGCAGGCCAGCATCTGGTCGCGCGTCACGGCGATGCTGGCCATCGCGCTGCCGCTGTTCGCGCTGCACCTGTTCGAGAAGATCGTCCCGCACGCGAGCGGCGCGCGCTCGCGCCTCCTGCCGGTGGCGACCGTGCTCGCGGTGGCGATGGCCGTGCTCGTGCTCTCTCCCGTGCACCGCGCCGGCATCGCGCGCTTCGCCGTGCTGCTCTACGTGTTCGGCCTGCTGGCGGCGGGCTTCGTCTCGCTCGCGCTGCGCGGGCGGCGCAGCCCCTCACGGGCGACGCAGTCGCGGGTGCGCTTCCTCGTCGTCATCGGGGCGGTGGCGTCGACGGCGAGCCTCGCCGATTTCCTCTGGTTCATCGGCGCCGAGTTGCCGCCCGTCGGCGCGGTGCTCGCCATCGTGTTCCTCTTCCTCCTCGCCGAGTCGTTCCGCCGCGAGCGGCTGCTCGACCTCTACGAGATGGTGGGCCGGCTCATGGTCTCGACGGCGCTGGCGTTCGCGCTCGCGGGCATCTTCTACGTGTTCGTCACGTACGTCGGCCGCTTCAACACGATGTACCTGAACGCCGTCCTCGCGGCGATCGTCATCCTGCTCTTGTTCGAGCCGCTTCGCGCGCGCGTCGAGCGGCAGATCCACGCGGTGTTCTTCCGCGAGCGCTTCGCCCTCGCGTCTGCGGTGGCCGACGCCCGGCGGCAGCTCGTGCACGCGCTCGACGTCTCGGAGATCGGCCCAATCCTCGTCGCCACGCTCGAGCCCTCGCGGCGCGCGACGGCGGCAGGCTGGTTCGTCTCCACGCCGACCGGAGACGCCTACGACTGGTCCGGCGGGTTCGGGGCCGAGGTGCCCGCGCGCATCGAGCGCGCGATGTCGCGAGCGTTGCTCGATCAGCTCGCGCGCGGGCCGGTCGTGCTCGAGGAGGTCGCGCAGGCCGCGACCGAGCGACGCGCGGCAGGCGAGTCGCACGAGGCCGAGGAGGCCGTGCTCGCGGCCGCGTCGATGCTCGGCGGACTGCGCAGCGGCGTGTGTCTCGGCGCGCGGACGCAGGACGGCGAGCTCGCGGGCGTGCTGGTTGTCGCCGACGACCGCGTGCACGACGCGTTCGCCCCCGAGGAGGTCGCGGAGCTCGACGGCCTCGCGTCGCAGCTCGCGGTCGTCCTCGAGAACTCGCACGTCTGGCGGCGGATGCAGGAGAAGGACCGCCTCGCGGCGATCGGGCAGATGGCCGCAGGCCTCGCGCACGAGGTGAAGAACCCGCTCGGCGCGATCAAGGGCGCGGCTCAGCTGCTCGCCGAGCCGGGCCCCGACGGCGCGGCGAACGAGGCGGCGACCCGTGAGTTTCTCGGCATCATCCTCGAGGAGGTCGAGCGGCTCGATCGCGTGGTCGGCTCGGTGCTCGACTACGCGCGACCCCGTCGCGAGAGCCCGGCCCCCGTCGACGTCAACGCCGTCGTCCGGCGCACGCTGCAGATCCTCGCGTCCGACTCCGCAGACGAGGGGCGCATCGATCTCGAGCTGGGCGACGCGCTCCCGCGCGTGCGCATCGACGCCGAGCAGCTTCGGCAGGTGATCATGAACCTGGTGCGCAACGCGATGCAGGCGATGGCCGGTCGCGGCGCGGTGCGGGTGACGACGCGTGCGCGCGCGGGTGGGCGCGGGCGCTCCGACCTCGGCGCCGAGGGGGCGGCCTGGATCGAGCTGTCGGTGGCCGACAGCGGCCC
>CAITLX010000538.1 GCA_903893335.1 uncultured delta proteobacterium
CGCCATCGCGGCGCGGGTCGCCGAGGGGCGCGCGGTCGACGTCGTCGGCCCACCCGGCTCCGGCCGCACGCGCGCGGTGCGCGAGGCGGTCGCGCTCGCCGGGCGTCGCGCGCTCTGGCTCGAGCCCGCCGGACGGCCGCTGCACAGCCTGCAGCAGCTCGTCTCGGGGCTCATGACCGGCGACAACGAGCCCCTCGAGGACGTGATGCAGGCCGCGCGCGTCGCGCTCGCGCACGCGCTCGACGGGGGGGCCGTCGTCGTCGCCGACGACCTCGAGCGCATCGACCCCTGGTCGCGCGAGGCGCTCGCGGCCGAGCTGCACCGCGGCGCCGTCGTGCGGGTGCACCGCGCGGTCGAGGGCGCCGCGCCGCCCCCCGATGCCGTCGCGGTGCCGCCCCTCGCCGAGAGCGACCTCCGCCCGCTCTTCGCCGGCCCCGAGCGCGTCTTTCACTTCGTCTCCGACGGCGCGCACCAGCTGCACCGTCGCACCGGCGGCGTGCCCTCGCGCGTGCGCGACGAGGTCGCGACCTGGACGCTCGCGGGCCTCGCGCGCTGGGACGGCGACCGGCTCGTCGTCGATCGCGAGGCCATCGAGCGCATCGAGACGGGCAACGTGCGCACCGGCGCGTCGAGCTCGGTCGCCTCGCTGCGCCCGCGCGCGCCGAGCGCCGCCGACCCCTTCTTCGACGATCTGCTCGCGTGGGTGGCCCTCGCGTGGCCCAACACCGACGTGCCCACGCTCACGACCGCCAGCGGGCTCGACCCGGCGCGCGTCACCGACGGGCTCGCTCAGCTCGAGCGCGCGGGCAGCGCCCGGCGCCTGGGCGACGGACGCGTGGAGATCGACCCGCGCTTCGCGCTCGGCTTTCCCTGGCCGTGGGACCGCCACCGCGCCGCGCACCAAGCGGTCGCCGCCGCGCTCGAGCCGGGCACCGACGGGCGCCTGCTGCACCTGCTGATGGGGCTCGCGCCAGGCGACGCCGACGCGAGCGCCGTCATCGCCGACGAGGCCGTCTGCTACGCGGAGCGCGCGCTCGCCGAGGGGCGCACCGACCGCGCGCTCGTGGTGCTCGCCGACGCGCTCGCGTCGCTGCGCGTGGCCGAGCGCGACGCCCCCGCGGCCGTCGCTCCCGACCTCGAGCGGGTGCTGCGCGCGTGGGTCGTCGCCGTGCTCATCGACAGCACGCCGCAGGCGCTCGACCGCGTCTACTACGAGCTCGTGCGCACGACGGCGCCATCGCCGTTGCTGCACGGCATGACGGCGCTGGTGCGCGCCGCGCTCGTGCGGTTCAACGGCGGCGACGAGCCGCTGAGCGTCGCCGACGCGGTGCCGCCGTTCGACGACGTCGAGCTCGAGCGGCGCCGCCTCGAGGTGCGCATCACCGCCGCCGCCCGGCAGTCGCTCGCGCTGCACGAGGCGGCCCTCGGCGACCTCGAGCGGTGGGTGCGGGAGCAGCCCACCGAGGTCGGCCAGGCCAGCTACCTGCGCGCCGTGGGCGCCATGCGCTACCAGAAGGGGGACTTCCCGGGCGCGGCCCTGGCGTTCGGCGCCGCGATCCCGCTCGAGCGCTGGCGCACGACCCACGCGCAGCTCGCGGCGCGCGCGGCCTCGGCGCTCGTCGAAGCTGGCCGACTCGACGTCGCGCGCGCGCGCGCCGAGGAGGC
>CAITLX010000539.1 GCA_903893335.1 uncultured delta proteobacterium
CGAACGAGCGTAAGCTGCGCGTCGCCGTGCAGGGTCGTCCGGGCAAGCTTGCGTCGTGGGGGCTCGGAGCGCTCGCCCTGGTGCTCGCCCTCGGCCCGGGCATCGCCCTGGCGCGTCCGGCAGCACGCCCCGCGCCCCCTCCGCCTCCGTCGGGCCCCCCGTCGCGGCTCGAGGTCGAGGGGGAGGCCGACGCCTTCTACTACCCGCCGCGCACGCGCGCGCGCCCTCGCCCGGCCATCGTCTACCTGCACGGGCGCAGCGGCTACCCCGAGCAGGACTGCGAGAAGTGGGCGAAGGTCGCCCGCGGCTACGGCTGGCTGCTCTGCCCCTCGGGCCAGGAGGAGCGTGGCGGCGGCGCGCGCGGGTGGGCGAACAACTGGCCGGCCGGTCGGCTCGCGGTCGACCGGGCCTTCGCGGCGCTGCGCAAGAAGGCGGGGCGCGGCCTGTCGGCGCGCGGCCACACGCTCATCGGCTTCAGCGAGGGGGCCTACGTGGCGATGAACGTCGGGGTGCGCGAGCCCGAGACGTTCGACCGCTGGCTCATCCTCGCGGCCAACGACGTCTACTGGGGGGGCGAGGGGGAGGCGGAGCTTCGCAAGAACCGCCGCCGCATCAAGCGCGTCTACCTCCTGACCGGCTCGCAGGACGAGGTGGTGGACGCCACGCGCCGCGTGTTCGACTCGCTCGACCGCACGGGGGTGCACGTGATGCTGCGCACCCCCGACGACCTCGGCCACGACGTGCCCGAGGCGCGGATGCGCGAGCTCTACGACCGGCCGCTCGCTTGGCTCGCGATGGCGCGGTGACCCCGCCGGGGTCCGCCGTTCGCCACGGGCGACGCGGGGGGCGAGGTTGCGGTAGACTCCTTGGACGATGACCGTGGGCACTCCGCCCGGCCACGGACGGCCGACCCAGACCCGGGTGGCCGACCGCCTCCTCGCGGAGCGACGCATCACCCGCGAGGCGTACGACTCGGCCGTCGCGCACCACCGCAGGAGCGGCGGTCGCATCGAGGAGTCGCTCATCGACGTCAAGGCCGTCGCCGAGGGGGACCTGCTCGCGTGGCTGTCGGCGGCGCACCAGGCGCGCTTCGTCACGACCGAGAAGCTCGCGAAGGCCGAGATCGACCGCGCGACGCTCGAGAAGGTCCAGCGCAAGATCGCGGACAAGTACCAGATCGTGCCGGTGCTCTTCGACGCGCAGAGCAGCGTCTTGCAGATCGTCACCGCCGACCCCGACAACGTGGGGATGCTCGACGAGGTGCGCCTCGGCGCCGGCGTGCGCGAGGTGCGCCCCTGCATCGCGCGTCCGGCCGCCGCGAAGGCCGCCGTCCGCAAATTTTACCACGGCGATCAGCACGCCTTCACGCTGCTGACCTCGAGCGAGCACGACCAGCTCGCGTCGATGATGAACCTGTACGAGCGCAACGTGCGCGGCAACGACATGTCGCCGTCGGTCACGTCGCGCGAGCGCATCGTGCTGCCCTCCGAGCTCGGCGCCGACGCGCCTGCGTCGCTCGCGGGCACGTCGAGCTCGGACAACTGGGCCGAGACGCTCAACGTGCTCGTGTCGCTGCTCGAGAACGGCCGGCCCGATCTCCGCGGCCACTCGGCGCACGTCGCGCGCCTGACGCGCAAGCTCGGCGAGCGGCTGAGCCTCGGTCGCCCGGAGCTCTCGGCCGTGGTCACCGCCGCCTACGTGCACGACCTCGGCAAGATGGGCACCTACCACCTGACGCCGCTCAACGTCGCCGAGTACGGCGGCCACCGCGTCATCGCCGAGAAGTCGTACGCGACGCCCCGGCGGCTGCTCGAGACCGTGTCGCTCGCGCCCTCGACGACCGCCGCGCTCGACGCGATGTACGAGCGGTTCGACGGCAAGGGGGTGCCCGGCGAGCGCGCCGGCAAGGAGATCCCGCTCGGCGCGCGCCTGCTGGCCATCACCGACAGCTTCGCCGACCTGACGCAGAACCCGCGCAACCCCTACCGCGCCGCGCTCAAGCCCATCGAGGCCTGCGACGTGCTCGCGCGCTACCGCGGCACGGTGTTCGACCCCAACCTCGTCGACCTCTTCCGCGCCACGGTCACCGGCGACGACATCCGCGCGCGCATCCTCTCGAACCGCCACGTCGTCTTGCTCATCGACACCGACGCCGAGGAGACGACCGTGCTCGAGCTTCGGCTCATCGAGCAGGGCTTCGAGGTGCGCATCGCGCGCACCAGCGAGCAGGCGTGGAAGCTGCTCGAGTCCGGCGAGATCGCGCTGGTGGTGAGCGAGCTCGACATCGTGCCGGCCGACGGGCTCGCGCTGCTCGCCGAGGTGCGCAAGGTGCCCTGGGGGCGCGAGCTGCCCTGGATCGTGCTCACGCGGCGCCAGGCGCGCGGCGACGCGCAGCGGGGCTTCGACCTCGGCATCCTCGACTACATGCTCAAGCCGGCGGCCACCGACGTGCTGGTGGCCAAGCTCAAGCAGGCGCTCGAGAAGCGCGCGTCGGGCAAGGTGGCGCGCGGGGTGTCGGGCTCGCTCGAGGAGATGTCGCTGCCCGATCTCGTGCAGCTGCTCTGGCACGGTCGCAAGTCGGGCAGCCTGCGGGTGTGGGGCCGCGCGGGCGAGTCGGGCGAGATCCACTTCGCCGAGGGCTCGGTGGTCAACGCCCTGTGGGGCGCGCTGCGCGGCGAGCCGGCGTTCTTCGCGATGCTCGAGGTGCAGTCGGGCGACTTCGCGCTCGACCCCGATTTCAAGGCGCGCGACATGGTCATCGACGCGTCGCCCGAGGCGCTGCTGCTCGAGGGCATGCGGCGGCTCGACGAGGGGCATCGCGGCGCCTGACGGCGCCCTCACCTGAGGAGACTTCTCGAGCGCATGTCGTCGCCGCAGCAGGGGTTCAACAACAACGTCCGTCACCGCGGGCGTGTGTTCCACATCCAGACCGAGGACTCGGGCGTGCGCCACCCGCACGTCATCACGCACGTGTTCGTCGACGGCGGCCGCATCGTCAAGACGGTGAAGACCTCGTACGCCGAGCACATCGACGCCGAGCGGCTCGTCGAGGTCGTGCGCGCCATCATGCGCGAGCAGCACCGCTCGGTGTTCATCGCGCTGCGCGACGGTCAGTTCGACCGCCTGCTCGAGCTCGGCCCCCCGGTCGCCGTCGCCCCGCGCACCTCGTCGCCCGATCTGCTCGGCGCGCCGGCCGACGCGTCGATCGGCGCGTCGGTGCTCGCGCGCATCGCGAGCCTGCCCCCGCCGTCGCACGACCTCGACCGCGCGCGCTACGCGAGCACGCGCCCGGCGGCGATCTTCGACGCGCCGCGGCCCTCCTTGGGCGACTACGGCGACGAGCCCGACGACGCCTCGATCGACGGCGTCATCCTCGCGTACCTCGCCGAGGACGCCGACGCCGAGCAGGTGCCGTCGTGAGCGCGCACGGCAGCGCCGAGCTCTTGCGCAGCATCCCCATGTTCGAGGGGCTCGACGACGACGACGTCGTCGCGCTCGCCTCGGCGGTGCACGAGACGCGCTTCGCCGCCGGGCAGATGATCTTCCACCAGGGGGACGCCGGGGCGGCGATGTACATCGTGGCCAAGGGGCACGTGAACATCCACCTGCCCGGCGAGGCGTCGCGGCGCGTGTCGCTCAAGGACGTCTCGCGCGGCGAGTACTTCGGCGAGCTGGCCCTGTTCGACGACAAGCCGCGCTCGGCGAGCGCGCTCGCGAGCACCGACGCGGTGCTGCTCGAGCTGTCGAGCGAGACGCTCTCGTCGTACCTCGAGCGCCGCCCGCGCGCGGCGATGGCGATCTTGCGCACGATGGCCGAGCGGCTGCGCGAGACCAACGCGATGCTCTCCGAGCGCGCGGCGAAGAACGTCGTCGAGGAGATGGACAAGAACCTGACGTGGAGCGACCGGCTCGCCGATCAGGTGGCCGAGCTCAACGGGAGCTGGGCGTTCATCATCGCGCTGCTGCTCGGCACGCTCGGCTGGACGCTCTACAACACGCTGATCGCG
>CAITLX010000540.1 GCA_903893335.1 uncultured delta proteobacterium
AGGTCGTCCATCACCAGCCAGCCGCCGCCCGGCGCCGAGGGGTAGAAGCGCTCGACGGCGAAGCCCGACGCGGCCTGCTCTGCGCGCGCGGGCGACGCCGCCGCGCACGCCGCGAGCAGCAACGCTGCGCCCCCGCGGAGAGCCCTAGAACTCCGCATGGGCCCTCGCTCCGAGGATGTCGACGGGGCCGCGATCGGCGTTGAAGGCGGGGTTGGTGAGCCGCTGGTAGTCGGCCGAGAGCCACACCGAGTCGGCGACGTACACGCTGTAGAACGCCTCGACCACGCTCTCCATCGCTACGCGCAGGCGCCCGTCGCCGATGAAGCCGTCGATGCCGCCCATGCGCAGGTACTCGGCGTGCGCCGCCGAGATCCACCCGAGGCCGACGCCCACGCCCGCGAGGTCGCGCGGCCGGCGCCACGCCGAGCCCTTGGCGAGCGCTCCGAACGCGAGCGAGCGATCGGTCGAGGTGTACGCGTACACCTCGCTCTGCCCGTCCGAGATCATCGCGCGCAGGAACAGCCCCACGTCGTCCGTCAGGTGCTGCTCGACGTTGACGCCCACGCCCACCTTGTCGGTCGTGCGGCGCACCCAGCAGAGGTCGGGCGCGCTCGCGTTGGTCGAGTCGTAGTGGAAGGTGGGGCACGCGGCGGCGTTCCTGCGCGGGTCGCTCTGGTACGCGGCCACCGCGTCGTCGAAGCGGCCCGCTTGCACCCGGTTGTGGTAGCCGAGCAGCCGCACCGCGCCGGCCTGGCCGAGCACCTCGTGCCGGTGCTCGAGCTCGACCTGGTCGCCGTAGTGCTGGTCGAGCCTGAAATCGACCGACAGCTGGTTGGGCTGCTGCGGCGGCGTGATGCGCGCGAGGCGCAGCGCCCAGGCGTCCCAGTAGAGCTCGGCGACGCCGCCGTACGAGTAGCCGCGCGCGTCGGACCCGAAGTCGTAGGCCGCGTGCGTCATGAACGCCATGTTGAAGAACTGCTGGCGCGGGTCGCTCGCGAACGAGTTGCGGTCGAGGAAGTCGAGGACGCTGAAGTTGCCCACGGTCAGCACCACGCGCCGGTCGTCGACCGCGCCCGCGAGCTGCATCGGGTCCGACGGACGCTTCGTGCGGCCGCCGCCGAGGCCCAGCGTCTGCTGCACGTAGGCGCGCGAGCGGTAGAGCTGCGGCGTCTCGGCGCCCCCCTTCTGCAGCTCGAAGTTCTGGATCGAGCCGCCGATGCCGCGCAGCTGCGAGAGCGGCCGCTCCGCGATGACCTCGGGCACGACGTAGGCCTCGGCGCCCGGCCAGAGCCGCACGCCGAGGAAGAACGTGAGCGAGCCGGTGAAGCTGCGCTCGCGCTCGGGCACGAGCGAGTTCGAGCTGCCCCCCGCGTTGGTGTAGGGCGCGGAGAAGGGCTGCTTCCAGCTCGAGATGTAGGTGAACTGGCCGTAGAGGTTCCACCGCTCGTCGTCGAGGTCGTGCAGCCCGTGGCGCGCGAGCACGTTCATCAGGTCGAACGCCTCGTCGGCGTGGCCCGACGGGTGCGCTGCCTGCGCGCCGGCCGTCGTCGGCGCGAGCGCGGCCATCGCCGCGACGAGCCAGCGCGCGGCACCGAAGGGCGAGCGCGACGTCGGACGCCGAGCGGTGGTCAGCCGAGCGCCTTCTCGATGCCGACGTGCGCGAGCCCGTGCGCTTGCGCCACCGGCTCGCACGTCACCGCACCGCCGAAGGTGTTGATGCCGAGCGCCAGCGCCCGATCGCCGCGCGCCGCCGCGACGAGGCCGCGCTCGGCGATCTTCTGCGCGTACGCGATGGTCACGTTGGTGAGCGCCCAGGTGCTCGTCTGCGCGACCGCGCCCGGCATGTTGGGCACGCAGTAGTGCACGACGCCGTCGACCTCGTAGGTCGGCTGGTCGTGGTTGGTGGGCCGGCACGTCTCGATGCAGCCCCCCTGATCGACCGCGACGTCGACCACGACGCTCCCCTTCTCCATGCGCGCGATGAGCTCGCGCCCCACGAGCCGCGGCGCGACGGCGCCGGGCACGAGCACCGCGCCGATGACGAGATCGGCGCGCTCGACCGCCTCGTCGACGTTGAGCGGGTTGGAGTAGAGCGTCTCGACGGCGCCGCCGAACACGTCCTCGAGGTAGCTCATCGTCTCGGAGCGCACGTCGAGCACGGTGACCTGCGCCCCCATGCCGATGGCGATGGTCGCCGCGTTGCGGCCGACGACGCCGCCGCCGAGGATGACGACGCGGCCGCGCCGCGTGCCCGGCACGCCGCCGAGCAGCACGCCCTTGCCGCCGCGCTCCTTCTCGAGGCACGTCGCGCCGACCTGCACGGCCATGCGCCCCGCGACCTCGCTCATGGGGCGCAGCAGCGGAAGCGAGCCGTCGTCGAGCTGGATGGTCTCGTACGCGACGCCCTGCACGCCCCGCGCGACCAGCTCGCGGGTGAGCGTCGGCTCGGCCGCGAGGTGCAGGTAGGTGTAGAGCACGAGCCCCTCGCGGAAGTAGCCGTACTCCGCCGGCAGCGGCTCCTTCACCTTCACGACCATGTCGGCGCCCCACGCGTCGGCGGCGGTCGGCACGATGGTCGCGCCCACCTGCACGTACTGCGCGTCGGTGATGCCGCTGCCCTCGCCTGCGCCGGTCTGCACGCGCACGCGGTGCCCCGCGCGCACGAGCAGGCGCACGCCTGCCGGGGTCATGCCGACGCGGTACTCGCGCGTCTTGATCTCGCTCGGGACTCCGATTTCCAACGGCGTTCTCCCTTCTTTCCGGTCGCGCGGCGCGAGCCTAGCAGACCCGGCCGCCCGAGCGGGTGACGCAGCCGCCCGGCCGCGCGTACCATCGGCGCCTGCCCGAATGACCCGCATCGACTACGTCGCCCAGCCCCCCACGAGCTTTCCGTTCCGCGACCTGCTCGTGCTCGAGCGGCTGGGCGTCGGGCCGGACGACGACGTGTGCGAGATCGGCGTCGGCAGCGGCGCCACGACCGCGCGCCTGGCGCGCCTGTGCGCCTCGATCACCGGCTTCGAGATCTCGGCGCCGACGCTCGACGCGCTGCGCTACCTCGAGCGTCGCCACGCCAACCTGCGCTTCGTCGTCGCCGACGTCACCGCGCCGGACGCGCTCGTACCCTACGCGGGGGCCTTCACCACGCTCGTCAGCTGCGACACGCTCGAGCACGTGGTCGACCCGGCGGCGTTCTTCCGCGCGGTCGCGACGCTCCTTCGCCCCGGCGGCAAGCTGCTCGTGACCTTCCCGAACGAGCCGCGCGAGCGCATGCACGGCATCACGCGCTTCGACCGCGCGGCCGATCTCCGCGCGCTCGTCGAGGGCGCCGGCCTGGTCGACGTCGAGATCGCCGTCACGCGCCTCGCGCCCGCGCCCGCGCGCGTCGCCGACTCGCTCGGCTGGAAGCCGCTCGCGCTCGCGCGTCGCGTGCTGCACCGCGCCCCCGCGGCGGGCGAGGCGGCCGCGGCGCCGCAGAAGTTCGACGAGACGCGCTTCTTTCAGCGCATGCGGCGCCTGCGACCGCTCGCGCCGGGCATCAACCTCTACTGGTGGGGCGTGCTGCGCGCGATGGACGCGTTCGGCCCCTGCTTCGAGGTCGACGCGAGCCCCGACGAGGCCACGTTCCGCGACGCGCAGGTGCTCGTGACCGGGCATCGCGGCGCGTGACCGAGCGCAGCGTCGCGCGAGCGACGGCGCGCGGGGCAGCGCTG
>CAITLX010000541.1 GCA_903893335.1 uncultured delta proteobacterium
AGCGGCGGGCTCGGGCGCGCGCGCCTCGGGCGAGACGCGCAGCCACGCGATCGCCGCGACGACGTACATGAACGCGAGGCTCAGCAGCGGCAGGTGCCATGAGCCGAGCCGGTCGACGCACACGCCGACGACCAGCGGCGACAGCGCGCCGCCGAGGTTACCGCACGTGTTCATCGCGCCGCTCACGACGCCCGCGTGGCGCCCTCCGATCGCGACGCACGCGGCCCACGCAGCCGGCACGCCCAGCGCGGCGAGCCCCGCGGCAGCGGCGAGCGCGACCGCAGCGACCTCGCCGCGCGGCGTGAAGGTGGCCAGCACGATGGCCCCCGCCGCGAGCGGCAGCCCCACGACGCCGGGCCAGCGGCGCGCGCGCTCGCCGAAGCGGCCGACGAGCCGATCGGTCGCGAAGCCTCCGCCGCCGACGCCCGCGGCGATCGCGAGGTAGGGGAGCGCGGCGAGCCAGCCCGTGCTCGCGGGATCGAACCCGCGCGCCTGGCGCAGGTAGGTCGGCAGCCACGTCAGGTAGAAATACCAGCCGTAGATCGCGGCGAAGTACATGACGCACAGCGCGACGAGGCCCGGCGAGCGCGCGAGCGCGCGCCACGGCACCGGGCCGTGCGCCTGCTCGACCGCGCTCGGCAGCAGCGCGAGCTCCGCCGCGTTCACGCGCGGGTGCTCGCGCGGGTCGTCGCGGAACACCGCGCGCCACGCCGCGACCCAGACGAGCCCCACCGCGCCGAACAGCGCGAACGTCACGCGCCACGAGGTGTGCGCGAGCATCCAGGTCGCGACCGGCTGCGTGATCGCGCCGCCCGAGACGCCGACGGCGATGGCCAGCCCGAACGCGCTCGCGTGCCGCCCGCGCGGCAGCCAGCGCTCGTAGACGCGCGCCGTCGCGGGGAACGAGCCCGCCTCGCCCATGCCGAACAACAGCCGCAGCGACACGAGCGACGCCATGCCCGTCGCCAGCCCTGTGGCGGCGGTGAGCGCCGACCACCACGACACGATGCGCGTCAGCGTCGCGCGGGGGCCGAAGCGATCGGCCATCCAGCCGCTCGGCACCTCGAACAGCGCGTACGAGAGCGTGAACGCGCTGAACACCACGCCCATCTGCGCGTGCGACAGGCCGAGGTCGGCCGCGATGGTCGGCGCGGCGGTCGAGATGCAGACGCGGTCGAGGTAGGCGAGCGCGATGAGCAGCAGCGTCATCGCGACGACCTGGTGGCGGACGCGCGAGGGCGTCGGCCGCGCCAAGCCGGGGAGCGTCACCCGCCCCAGTCGCGCACGACGCCGAGCACGACCAGCGCCGCGGCTGCGATCGACGTGACGCCCGCCGCGAGCGGCGCGAAGCGAGCGACGCGCGACGAGCGCTCGAGCGCGGCGCGCAGCGGCATGGCGACCAGCGCGCTGAGCAGCGTCATGCCGAGCGTGGCGCCCGCGGCGAACACGGCGAGGAAGCCGGCGCCGACGAGCCGCGAGGGGAAGGTGGTGAAGACCAGCAGCGTGAGCGCGGCGGTGCCCGACGCGCCGTGCACGAGCCCGACCAGCGCCGCGGCCGCGGGGCTGCGCGCGGG
>CAITLX010000542.1 GCA_903893335.1 uncultured delta proteobacterium
CCCCTCGTCGTCGCCGCGCTCGAGCCGCGCGACGGCCGTGAACGACCAGGCGGCGCGCGCGTCGTCGCTGCGCCCGTCGCGCACGGCGGCGAGCAGCTCGTCGGCGGCGTCGGGGTGGCCCGCGCGCAGCTCTCTGCGGGCGGCGAGCACGACCAGGCGCGGCTCGGCCCCGAGGTCGTCGAGCGCGCGCTCGGTCTCGCGGTCGGCCTCGTCGGTGCGACCGAGCCGCAGCAGCGACTCGACGAGCCCCGCGCGACCCTCGAGCGAGGCGGCGTCGGCCTCGACGAGGCGCTGGAACTGCTCGCGCGCGTCGTCGAAGCGGCCCGCCGCGAACAGCAGGCGCGCGAGGTTGGCGCGCGAGGCGGCGAAGCCGGGCTCGACGCGCAGCGCCTCGCGGTAGCAGCCGGCGGCGACGTCGGGGCGCCGCTCGCGCTCGGCGAGCACGCCGAGGGCGTGGTGCGGCTGCGCGAGGTCGGCGTTGATGCGCCGCGCGCGCTCGAGCAGCACGCGGGCGCGCGCGAGGTTGCCGCGCTGCATCTCGACGAGGCCCAGGTTGGTCAGCGCCTCGACGAAGCGCGGGTGGTACTCGAGCGCGAGGGCGATGCGCGCCTCGGCGAGCTCGAGCTCTCCGCGCGCGAGCGCCTCGGCGCCGACGCGGTTGAGCTCGATGGCGCGCGGGGCGAGGGGAGCGGTCGCCCCGCAGGCGGCGGCGGCGAGGGCGAGCGAGGCAGCGAGCGCGACGAGCGAGCCAGGCGGAGGGCGCGACATGGTCACCGCGTCGGCCTGGGCGCCGCCTGGGTTGCGCGCGACGTCGAGCGGGCGGGCGCCCGCCGCGCTAGGCTCGCGGTCGAGCCCGACCACGCGCGATGGATCTCGTCTACTTCGTCGTCCTCGTCTCGTCGCTCATCTTCGTGCACGAGCTGGGGCACTTCGCGCTCGCGAAGGCGTTCGGCGTGAAGGTCATCACGTTCTCGCTCGGCTTCGGGCCGAAGATCCTGCGCATCCGCGGCAAGGAGACGGAGTACTGCGTCGGCCTCGTGCCGCTCGGCGGCTTCGTGAAGATGCTCGAGGCCTCGCGCGGCGAGGCGGTGCTGCCCGAGGAGCGCCGCCGCATGTTCGAGGCGCAGGCGCTCTGGAAGCGCGTCGCCATCGTGCTCGCCGGGCCGGTGATGAACCTGCTCTTCCCCGTGCTGCTCTACTTCGTGGTGTTCGCGGGGCAGCGGCGCTTCGTGCCGCCGACCGTCGGCGTGGTGCTGCCCGCGCACGCAGCCGACGGCAGGCTCGTGCCGGGCGACCGCGTGCTCGCCGTCGACGGCGAGGAGATCGGCACCTGGGCGGAGCTCGCGCGCATCGTGCAGAGGAGCCCCGGGCGCGCGCTCTCGCTGCGCGTCTTCCGCGACCATGGCTACGTCGACGTGGCGGTGACGCCCGACGAGGTGGTGGAGAAGCGCGAGCTCGACATCGTCGAGCGCGTCGGGCAGCTCGGCATCCTGCCCAACCTGCCGCGCGCGGTCATCGGCATCCCCCACCCGGATCTGCCGGCGTGGCGCGCGGGGCTGCGCACCTTCGACATGGTGACGCAGGTCGGCGGTCGCCCGGTCACGCGCTTCGTCGATCTCGAGGCGGTGATGCGCGACAACCGCGGCGAGAACATGCCCGTGACCTACTTCCGGCCGCGCGTGGTCGAGCAGGCGCTCGGCGGGCTGGTCGACATGGCGGTGTTCGACGCCGGCGTGGCGAACCTGACGCCCGACCCGACGCCGGGCGACCTCGCCGCGCGCACGGGCATCGAGCCGGCCGACCTCTACGCCGCCGTGGTGCCCGACCGCGCGCTCGCGTCGGCGGGCTTGCAGCCGGGCGACAAGGTGCTCGAGCTCGACGAGGTGCAGGTGCCCGCCTGGTCCACCTTCCGCGAGCGGCTGACGAGCGCGGCGGACCGACCCCACCAGGTCGTCTGGTCGCGCGACGGGCGGCGCATGAGCGGCACCATCCGGCTGCGCCGCGAGCAGTGGACCGACGAGCTCGGCCAGCAGTTCGACCGCTACGTGCTGCGCACGACCCACTGGGTGCCGTACGCCGCCGAGGCGCTGGTCGAGCACGCCGCGCCCGTGCGCTTCGCGCTGCGGCGCGCCCTGTCCGAGACGCAGGACGTCGCGCGCTTCATCGCCGTCGGGTTCCTGCGCCTGCTCGAGGGGCGGCTGAGCCTCTCGTCGCTGTCGGGGCCGATCACGATCTACGACGTCGCGGGCGAGGCAGGCGCGCGCGGCGGCGACGACTTCGCCTGGGCGATGGCGCTGGTCAGCATCAACCTCGGGCTGCTCAACCTCCTGCCCATTCCCGTGCTCGACGGCGGGCACCTGCTCTTCTTCTCGATCGAGGCGCTGCTCAAGCGCCCGCTGCCGCTGCGGGTGCGCGAGGTCGCGAGCCTCGTCGGCATGGGGCTGCTCTTCTTGCTGATGGGCATCGCGTTCAAGAACGACGTCGACAGGCGCTGGGACGTCATCGTCGGGCAGATCAAGGAGCTGCTCGGCTGAGGGGGAGGGCGGGGAGGCG
>CAITLX010000543.1 GCA_903893335.1 uncultured delta proteobacterium
AGGCCCGCTGCGTCGGCCGAGGTGCACCCCTCGCCGCGCCCCGACGGGCCGTAGTCGCGCGCGAGGTCCCACACCGCGAGGCAGCCGCCACGCCGAGGGGGCGCCTTGAGGTCGGCCCGCCACTGCTCGTACAGGCGGCGCGCGGCGGGGTCGACCACCAGCAGGTGGCAGTCGCCGTCGCCGGTGCACGCGTAGCCCTTCTCCCCCTCGAGCGCGCCGCCTGCGGGCAGCGGGACGTCGTCGCGGTCGCAGTCGGGCTCGAACCAGTCCTTGGTGGGCGACCAGGAGACGCGCGGCGTGCTCGGAGCCGCGAAGAGGACCTCGATCGTGGTGTCGATCTGGAAGCTGCCCCAGTGGCCCCAGCCCCCCGCGGCTGCCACCGCGGCGATCGTGGCGGCCGACGTCGGCGCCGCGGGCAGCGCCGAGACGTCGTCGTCGAACCGGAGCGACGGGGGCAGCAGCGTGCGCCACGAGGCGGAGTCGAACGCCGCAGCGGACGACGCAGAGCCGCTCGCGCCCTCGCTGCGGCGCCCGCGGCACCCGCCGACGGCGAGCGCGAGCGCTGCGATGCAGGCGAAGCCCTGCGCGGCCCGGGCGGCCCCCTGCGTCACGGCGAGGTCAGCGGCTCGCGAGCGCCGCGCGTGAGGAACGCCTCGAGCGCCGCGTCGAACGCCGCGGGTGCCTCGAGGTTGGCCAGGTGCCCGACGCCAGCGAGCACCGTGAGCTCACCCTGCGGCAGCGCCTCGGCCATCGCGCGCGCGACGTCGGGGGGCGCGAGCGCGTCGAGCTCGCCCACGATGACGAGCGTCGGCACGCGCACGCTCCGGAGCGTCGCGGTGTGGTCGGCGCGGTCGCGCATGGCCGCGAGGGCGGCGCGCACCCCGTCGGGCGTCTGCGAGCCGCCGAGGGCGCGCACGCGCTCGCGCACGGCGTCGGTGGCGCCGGGGGCCACGAGGGCCGGGAGCATCTTCTCGACGAGCGCCGCGCAGCCCTGCTCGGCGACCAGCGCGCGGTTCACGTCGCGCCCCGCGCGCCCCTCCGGGCTGTCGGCGTTGGCGCGGGTGTCGGCGAGCACCAGGCGCGAGAGGCGGTCGCCGTGGCGCGCGGCGAACGCGAGCGCCGCGTAGCCGCCCATCGACAGGCCGACGAGCGCGGCGCGCTCGATCTTGCGAGCGTCGAGCAGGCGCGCGACGTCGTCGGCGTGCGCGTCGAGCGACTCGGGGGGCGTGCACGCCGCCGAGCGGCCGAAGCCGCGCAGATCGGGCGCGAGGACGCGCAGCCGCCGCGACAGCGCGCGGCGCGTGCTCTCCCACATGCGCCCGTCGAGCGGGAACGCGTGCAGCAGCACGACCGCGTCGCCGGTGCCTTCGTCGGTCGCCTGGGGCAGGTCGTCGGTGCGCATCGCCGCCAGCGTGCCCCCTTCGTCGCGGCTTGCCAAGCGCGGCGGGGCGCGGCGAGCCGCGGCTCGTTTCGCCTCGAAACCGTGATAAGAACGCCCCCCTGCCATGTTCGAAGCACTGACCAAAGGGTTTCGCCAGGCCAAGAATCGCCTGGCCGGGCTCACCGAGCTGACCGAGGCCAACATCGACCCTGCGCTGCGCGAGGTCCGCCTCTCGCTGCTCGAGGCCGACGTCGAGCTCGGCGTGGTCAAGAGCTTCCTCGCGCGGGTGAAGGAGACGGCGCTCGGCGAGACGGTGCAGACGCGCGTCAAGGCCGCCGGGCAGGTCATGCAGGTCTCGGCCTCCGACCAGTTCGTCAAGATCTGCCACGACGAGCTCGTCGCGATGATGACGCACGAGGGCCCGCCGCTCGCGTTCGCCGACAGCGGCCCGACCGGCATCATGATGGTCGGCCTCCAGGGCTCCGGAAAGACGACGAGCTCGGCCAAGCTCGCGCGCTGGCTGCAGAAGCAGGGCAAGAAGCCGCTGCTGGTCGCCGCCGACATGCAGCGCCCCGCCGCCGTCGAGCAGCTTCGCGTGCTCGGCAAGCAGGTCGACATCCCCGTCTTCAACCTGCCGGGCGAGTCGCCCATCGCGATCTGCACCAAGGCCGTCGACGAGGCCAAGCGCACCGGGCGCGACGTCATCATCTACGACACGGCCGGGCGCCTCGCGATCGACGCGGAGCTCATGGCCGAGCTCGACGCCATCAAGGCCGGCACCTGGCCCGAGAACATCCTGCTCGTCGTCGACGCGATGATCGGCCAGGACGCCGTCAAGACGGCCAAGTCGTTCCACGACAAGCTCAGCCTGACGGGCGTCGTCTTGACCAAGCTCGACGGCGACGCGCGCGGCGGCGCCGCCCTCGCGGTCAAGCAGGTCACCTCCGCCCCCGTGCTCTTCAGCGGCATCGGCGAGACGGTCGACAAGTTCGAGGAGTTCCGCGCCGAGGGCATGGCGAGCCGCATCCTCGGCATGGGCGACGTCGTCGGCCTGATGCAGGACTTCGAGGAGGTCATCGACCGCAAGAAGGCGGAAGAGGACGCCATGCGGATGATGTCGGGCGAGTTCACGCTCGACGACTTCCTCGAGCAGGTCCGCACGATCCGCAAGATGGGGTCGCTCAAGGACCTCGTCGACAAGATCCCGATGCTCGGCGCGCAGGTGCCCGAGGGCGTCAACCTCGACGACAAGGAGCTCGTCCGCATCGAGGCGATGATCCAGTCGATGACGCTGGCCGAGAAGGCCGACCCCTACCTGCTGGTGCGCGAGCCCAAGCGCGCGGGGCGCATCGCGCGCGGCTGCGGTCAGCCCGAGCCCGGCGTGCTCGAGCTGGTGCAGAAGTTCCTGTTCATGAAGCAGATGATCGGCAACCTCGGCCCGAGCGCCGGGGGCCTCTTCGGCAACATGCCGGGGATGAAGCAGCTGGCGATGGCCCGCAAGCTCCGCAAGGCCATGAAGGGCCAGGGGGGCATGGGCATGCCGGGCATGGGCGGCATGGGTGGCATGGGAATGCCGGGGATGATGCCCGGCATGGGGATGCCCGGAATGATGCCCGGCCTGGGCGGCCCGGGGGGCGAGAGCCTCACGAAGATGCGGTCGATGACGTCGACCGAGAAGAACGCGAAGAAGTCCGCGCGCAAGCGCGAGCGCGACGCCCGCCGCAAGGGCCGGCGCTGAGCGCTTCGATTTTCACCACACCGAGGAGAGACATCGCGATGCGACGAAACGCAGGCTGGGCGTGGGGGTTGGTTGCGCTGGCGGCCGTGACGGGGTGCGTCGGCGGCTCGAAGTCGAGCGGCAACGCGGCGAGCGAGCGCGAGCGGCTGAAGGCCTACGTGCTCGACGCCGTGCCCGCCGATCTGCCGGGCAAGGTCGATCTCAACTACGAGAACAAGATCCACCTCGTCGGCTACAAGCTCGACCCCAAGGACAAGGCGAGCCCCGGCGGCGAGGTCAAGCTGACCCTGTACTGGCGCTGCGACGAGAAGCTCGACGACGGGTGGAGCCTGTTCACCCACGTGCTCGACGGCAACGGCGACCGCGTGCTGAACGTCGACAACGTCGGGCCGCTGCGCGAGATCAAGGAGGCCCACCAGGTGCTCTGGCCGAGCGCGTGGGAGAAGGGCAAGGTCTACGTCGACGAGCAGAGCTTCCGCCTGCCCGAGGACATCAAGACGAGCGAGGTCTCGCTCGTCGTCGGCATCTGGAAGGGCGAGGCGCGCCTGAAGATCGTCGGCGGCCCGGCCGACAAGGAGAACCGCGGCGTGGTCGCGCGGCTCAAGACGGGCGTGGCCGACCGCCCCGCGACGCCTGCGCACACCGACATCCCCGTGCTGCGCCCGACGCGGCTCGCCGAGGGCGCGACGATCAAGATCGACGGCAAGCTCGACGACGACGCGTGGAAGGGAGCCGCGAGCACCGGCCCTTTTGTCGATGTGGGAACGGGTAAGGCGAATACCTCGTTCCCGGTCAACGGCAGCGCGCTCGTCGCGTGGGACGAAGCGAAGCTGTACGTCGGCTTCCAGGTGAGCGACCCCGACGTCGTCGGCGGCTTCCCCGCCGGCGCGAAGGACCCGCACCTCTGGGAGAAGGACACCGTCGAGATCATGGTCGACCCCGACGGCGACGGCGACAACACCGACTACTACGAGATCCAGGTCAACCCGCAGAACCTCGTCTTCGACACGCAGTACGACGGCTACAACACGCCGAAGAAGGACCCGAGCGGCCCCTTCGGTCACGAGGAGTGGAGCGCCAAGCTCACGAGCGCGGTCGCCGTCACGGGCACGCTCGACAAGCCGGGCGACAAGGACGGCGGCTACACCGTCGAGATCGCCATTCCCTGGTCGTCGTTCGGCAAGGCCAAGGCCGCGCCGCCGAAGCACGGCGACTCGTGGCGGCTCAACTTCTACGCGATGCAGAACAACGGCGGCGTCGCCTGGTCGCCCATCCTCGGGCAGGGCAACTTCCACAAGGCCGCGCGCTTCGGCCGCGTCCAGTGGATGGTGCCCGGCATGGTGCCGCCGCCGCCGTTCCCGTCGCCGACGGCCCCCGCGCTCACGCTCGCGCCGCGCGTCGGTCCGATCGCGCAGCAGCCGACCATCGCGCGCCCGATTCTCAAGCCGAAGGCGCCGTGAATCGACGTTCCCCGCCCTGAAGGGCGGGGGATGCGGTGGGAGAGGGAGATCCCCGCCCTGAAGGGCGGGGGATGCGGCGGGAGAGGGAGATCCCCGCCCTGAAGGGCGGGGGATGCGGCGGGAGACGCGCGGGTCAGCGGCCGGTGGGGCGCAGGTTGTAGACGAGCACGAGCACGACGAGCACCCAGGTCACGAGGTTGAGCACGAAGGGGGTGTCGCGCAGCATCTCCTGCGTGGGGCTCTCGGCCTTGGGGCGTCCGCGCACCAGCTGCAGGAAGCGCACGACGCCGAAGATGGTGAACGGCGTGGTGAGCCACAGCCAGTCGCTGTGGAACATGAGCCGCGTCTTGGCGTCGACCGTGTAGGCGAAGTAGGTGGCGACCGCGGCGGTGCCCGTCACGGCGAGCGCCGAGGTCAGCGAGCGCGTCGTGTACGCCTCGAGCGCGGCGCGCTGCTTGGCCTTCGCGCCGTGCGCGACCGCCGAGAGCTCGTGGCGCCGCTTGCCGAAGCCGAGGAAGAGCGCGAGCAGCGCGGTGCAGGCGAGCAGGTAGTTCGAGACGTAGATGCCCGTGGCGTAGCCGCCTGCGACGACGCGCAGCACGAAGCCGGTGGCGATGCAGCCGACGTCGATCCAGGCGACCTTCTTGAGCTTGAACGAGTAGGCGAGGTTGAGCGCGAGGTACGAGAGCGCGACCATCGCGAAGTGGCGGTCGACGAGCTCGGCGCCGACGAGCGCGGCTGCGAGCAAGACCGCGACCAGCCCGCG
Organism: uncultured delta proteobacterium; assembly: GCA_903893335.1. Taxonomy (GTDB): domain Bacteria; phylum Myxococcota_A; class Polyangia; order Polyangiales; family Polyangiaceae; genus CAITLX01. The sequence continues at coordinate 5,346 of CAITLX010000543.1, forward strand.
CGCGACGCCGATGGGCACGCGGCCCGAGGGGATGGGGCGCTTGCGCTTGACGGGGTGGACGCGGTCGGCCTCGACGTCGACGATGTCGTTGATGGTGTAGACGGCGCCGGCCAGCAGGCAGAACACGAAGAAGGCGCTCGCGGCGCGCAGCAGCGTGCCGCGCTCGAAGAGGTCCTGCGCGAAGACGATGGGCGCGAGGACGAAGACGTTCTTCACCCACTGGTGCGGGCGCATCGTGGCGAGCAGCCCGCGCAGCTTCCAGTAGAGCGAGCCCTCGGTGGCGACGGGCATGATCGGCGGCGGCTCATCGCCGCCGCTCGAGGCGGCGCCGTCGGCGTCCACGTCGAGATCGAGGTCGGTGTCGCGGTCGCCCTCGGCTCCGGCCTCCGCTGCGCGGTCGGTCGAGCCCTCGGGACGGCCCTGCGCGTCGCGGTCGTTTGCGCGGGCCGGGTCGTCGGGGGAGGGGAAATCGGGCGACGACATGTGGCTCGTGCCGGAGGGCGCGCGCAGCATTCGCGATGGTCGCAGGGGTGTCAAATGCCCGCGCCGCTCGCGACGCAGGCGTCGCCCCCGCGCGCGGGGACAGGCTAGCCTCGCAGCCGATGCTGCTGCCCCCCATCGCCTACCTCGCCTGGGCGCGACGCTTCTACGGTCAGGTCGACTGCGACCTCGCGACGAGCGGCGTGCGCACGATCGCGTGCGACACGCTCGCCGCGCTCGCGGGCTCCGCGCCTCCGCGCCCGGACGACGCGGGTGCGCCGGCGCGCTTTCGCGGCGCCATCGCCGCGCGCTACGGCGTGCCCGAGGGCGAGGTCGTGCCCTGCCTCGGCACCTCGGGCGCGCTCTTCACGACCTACGCCGCGGCGCTCGCGCCGGGCGACGAGGTGCTCGTCGAGTCGCCGACCTACGAGCCGATGGCGGCCGTGGCGCGCGGCCTCGGCCTCGCCGTGCGCTCGTTCGCGCGCCGGCCGGACTTCGGCGTCGACCCCGAGGCGGTGCTCGCCGCGCTCGGCCCCGCGACGCGCGTCGTCACCCTCGCCGACCCGCACAACCCGAGCGGCGTGTGCCTGGGCGACGAGGTGCTGGCCGCGCTCGCGCGCGCGCTCGACGCGCGCGGCGTCGCGCTGCTCGTCGACGAGGTCTACCGCGAGCGCGTGACGCCGGGTCGCACGGCGCG
>CAITLX010000544.1 GCA_903893335.1 uncultured delta proteobacterium
CCGAGCTCGGGCGCGACGCGGGCGAGCTCGCGGGCGTGGGGCCCATCGGCGTCGCGGTGCAGGCCGACGTGGCCGGCGCGCTGCTCGGCGCCGACGTCGTCATCGATTTCTCGTCCCCGCTCGCGACCGCGGCGCTCGCGCGCGCAGCCTCGCGCGCTCGGGTCGCCCTGGTGAGCGGCACGACGGGGCTCGACGCCGCCGCGCGCGCCGCGCTCGACGAGGCAGCCCGTCAGGTGCCCGTGCTCTGGGCCGCGAACATGAGCCTCGGCGTCGAGGTGCTCGCGGGGCTGGTGCGCGAGGCGGTGCGGCGGCTCGGCCCCGGGTTCGACGTCGAGATCGTCGAGACCCACCACCGCGCCAAGGTCGACGCGCCGAGCGGCACCGCGCTGCGCCTCGCCGAGGCCGCGCGCGCCGCGCGCCCCGAGCTCGAGGACCGCCACGGGCGCAGCGGGCAGGTCGGCGCGCGCCCGGCGGGCGAGCTCGGCGTGCTCGCGGTGCGCGGCGGCGACGTCATCGGCGACCACGTCGTGCACCTGCTCGGCCTGGGCGAGCGGCTCGAGCTGACCCACCGCGCCACGAGCCGCGATCTGTTCGCGGCCGGCGCGCTGTCGGCCGCGCGCTTCGTCGTCGGGCGCGCCGCGGGCACCTACCGCCTCGCGGACGTGCTCGGGCCCGCGTGACCGCGCCGCCGACCGCGGCCCAGCTCGGCGCCGAGCTCGAGGCGGCGCTCCTGCGCGAGCTGCGCCACACCTACGACGATCTCAACGCCGCCCACTTCCGCCGCAAGCTGCGGCGCCCCTCGCTCGAGCTGTCCGACGCGCGCGGGCGCCTCGGGCGCTGGGTGCGCGAGGCGCGCGTGCTCGAGCTCTCGCGCGCGCTGGTGCTCGAGCACCCGTGGGGCGTCGTCGTCGAGGTGCTCAAGCACGAGATGGCGCACCAGTGGGTGCACGAGGGGCTCGGCGAGCTCGACGAGTCGGCGCACGGGCGCTCGTTTCGCGCGGCCTGCGAGCGGCTCGGCATCGACGCGTCGGCCACGGGCCTGCCGACCGCGGGCGGCGCCCCCGGCGAGCGCGACGTGCGCGTGCTCGAGCGCATCGCCAAGCTGCTCGCGCTCGCGGGCAGCCCCAACCAGCACGAGGCCGAGGCCGCGATGAGCGCCGCGCACCGGCTGATGCTGCGCCACAACCTCGACGCCGCCGCCGCGCTCGAGCCGCGCGGGTACGGCTACCGCCACCTCGGCGTCGCGACGGGGCGCGTCGGCGAGGCCGACCGCATCCTCGCGGTCATCCTCGACGAGCACTTCTTCGTCGAGGCCATCTGGGTGACGGTCTACCGCCCGGTCGAGGGCAAGCGCGGCCGCGTGCTCGAGGTGTGCGGCACGCAGGCCAACCTCGAGCTTGCCGCGTACGTGCACGCGTTCCTGCGCCACACCGCCGAGGGCCTCTGGCGCGAGCACCGCCGCGCGCGCGCCATCGACTCCGACCGCGATCGGCGCGCGTACCTCGCGGGCGTCATGAGCGGCTTCTGCGACAAGCTCGAGAGCGAGCGAAGCTCGCACCGCGCCGCGGGGCTCGTCTGGGTGCGCGACGCCGACCTCGGGGGCTGGTTCAAGAAGCGCCACCCCTACGTGCAGACGACCCGCCACGCAGGCTCGCGCCGCACCGAGGCGCACGCGCACGGCCGCGCCGCGGGGCGCGCCATCGTGCTGCACAAGGGGGTCGCCGCGCCCGCCGGCGGCGTCGTGCGCCTGCTCGGCAAGTAGCGCCGCCGCCCGCGTCGGTTACTTCGTCGAGGCCGTCACGCCGGCGGGCAGATCGCTGCCGAGCGACGCGCGCGCGGCGTCGTCGCCGAGCAGCGACGCGCGGAAGAACGCCGTCACCCAGCGCTGCGCGAACGCGCGGCTCGTGTCGGCGGCGACGTACGAGAACGCGTCGTGGGGCGCGTCCATGCGCTTGCCCTCGCCGCACCCGGCCTGGTCCTGCGCGGTGAGCCCGCAGAGGTCGCTGAAGCTGAAGTGCCCCGCGTCGGCGACCCGCGCGATGTAGGCCGGCGACGCGGCCTCGGTGAAGTCCTTCTCCATCACGTCGTTGCCGACGATCTTGGGGACGCTGTTGTCCTCGGAGGCGAGGAGCAGCGCGACGGGCACGTGCAGATCGCTCATCTGCGCGGGGCCGAGCAGGCCCGCCATCGGCGCGGCGATCGAGAGGCCGGCCTTGAGCCGCGCGTCGTCGCGCAGCGCGAGCCCGGTGGTGATGGCGCCGTAGCTGTGGCCGAACACGCCCGCGCGCGCGGCGTCGAACTTGCCACGCAGCGCGGCGGGCAGCGCCGTGGACGACGCGTCGAGCGCGAGGTCGAGCACGAAGCGCAGGTCGGCCGCGCGCGTCGCGAGGAAGGTGTCGTCGAGCGGGGCGAGCGTCGCGTCGTACACCGTGTCGCCGGTGTGATCGGGGGCGACGACGGCGAAGCCGTGGCTCGCGAGGCGCTCGGCGACGACGGCCTCGGAGAAGCGCGCGCAGCCGTGGCAGTGCGAGAAGACGAGCACCGGCCAGGGGCCCGCAGCCGGCGCGAGGTCGGGCGCCGAGCGGGTGCGCTTGCGCGTGCAGGCGGGCTTCGCGGCGGCGACGAGCGCGGCGAGCGCGTCGTGGTGCGCGCCGGGGGGCTCGAGGTCCTCGAGCGGCGTGCCGGCGGTCGCAGCCGCGGCCCCCGCGGCGTCGGCGGGGTACCAGACGGTGACGCGCAGCGCGCGGCTGCGCGCGGCGTCGGTCACGTCGAACGTCGCGTGGCCCACCGGGTTCGGGCCGTCGACGTCGGCGGACGGCGCGAGCGCCCCCGCGTCCACCGGCGCCGCGGCCGGAGCGGTGTCGCTCGACCCGCACCCGCCCGCGCCCAGCGCGAGCCACCCCGCCAGCAAGCCGCCCAGCCACCCGCCTCGATGCATGCAAGCGAGGCTACCACGCCCACCTGACGCTGGACGACGACACCCCGCGGCGGCGATCGTGGCCTGTGGGCACGCGAGAGACACCCAGCGGCGCTCGCGTCGCGTGCCCGCGCTGGCACGTCGGTTGCGACCCGAGGGGCGTCGTGTCCCGCCCCCGCGCCTGCGCGCGCCCCCTGTTCGCCTCGGTCGCCCTCGCGTCGCTGCTGCTCTGCGCGCCGCCTGCGCGCGCGACCGGCGCGCTCGTGGGCGACGCGGCTGGCCCCCCGGTCGTCGTCGAGGCGCGCGTCGCGCTCGCCCCCGCGGCGGGCTCGCGCTGGGTGTCGCTGCGGGTGCACGGAGCGTCGGCGCCCTTCGCCTGGATCGTGCCCGTCGGGCCCGGCACCACGGTCGAGGGCGCGTCCTCCGCGCTGTTCGACGCGCTCGAGCAGGCGACCGCGACGCGCGTGCTCGCCCCCGCCTCGCCGCCGCCGTGCAGCGTCGCGGTGACGCGCCCCGCCGACGAGGGGCACGTCGTCGCCGCGCTCGTGGCGACCGAGGTCACGCGCCTGGCCGACGCAGCGGCGCTCGCGTCGTTCGTGGCCGCGCGCGGCCTGGCGCTCACGCCGGCGCTCGCGCTCGCGGCGCAGTCGCTGCCGGCGGCGCAGTTCGTCGCGGTATCGCTCCCGGCCACCTCGGGCGACGCGGCGACGCCGACCTTGCGCCTCGACGACGACGGCGCGGCGCGCGTGCCGCTCGGGCTGGCGCGCGGCGCGGCGCCTCGCGCGGTGACCACGTTCGCGTTCGCCGAGCGGCGGGCGGTCCCCGGCGGCGCACCCCTCGTCGAGGACCTCTCGGCCCTCGCGCTGCGCGCCGACGGCACCTCGTCGTACGCGAGCGCCCGCGGCGCCGCGCTCGTGGCGCCCGGCGGCGACGCCTGGCTCGTGGAGGCCTCGGGGCCCCAGCTCTTCGCCGAGGCCACGGCAGCGGGCGCCACGAGGGTGCCCTCGCTCGACGACGCGTGGGCCGCGGCGCGCGCCGCAGGCGACGACGACCTCGAGCGCGCGCTCGCGGGCCTCGCCCCCGGCGGCGCCGTGCTCACGCGAGCGGCAGGGCTGGTGCGCGCACCGGGCGACGACCCGTCGCTCGTCTTCGACGACGGCCCCGCCGCCTCGCCCGTCGTGCGCGCGGCGCGCTGGGAGGTGACCTGCCCCGCAGGCGGGCTCGGCGGCGCCTCGGGGGGCGGCTCCGGCGCCGCACCGGGCACCGGGGGTGGGCAGGGGGCTGCCGCGCCCGACCCGGGAGCCGAGGGCGACGGCACGTCGAACACCAGCACCGGCGCGTCGTTGTGGGTCGGCTTCTTCGACAGCTGCGCGAGCTCGTCGCCCGGCTCCACCTCGTCGTCCGACGGCTGCGGCGCGTCCCCCACGACGGGGTCGAGCGGCGCGACCGACAGCTGCGCGGGCTCCCCGTCGAGCGCCCCCGCGAACGGCGACACCTGCGGCGGCTCGTCGGGCGGCTCGTCGTCCAACTCCGACACGTGCAGCGGCGGCAAGTCCACGAGCGACGCCGCTTGCTCGGTCGCTCGCCGCGGCAGGCCGCGCACCTCGCAGATCGGCATGCTCGTCGCGGCG
>CAITLX010000545.1 GCA_903893335.1 uncultured delta proteobacterium
GACGCGAGCACGCCCTTCGGCGGTGGCATCGGCTGGTGGTCGGGGTCGGGCGACCAGGGGTGCTTCAGCGCCGGGGTGCCCGGCGACTCCAAGCGCCCCGCACCGCAGGCCGCCGCCGACCTCGACCCCGTCTACCTCGCCATCGCCTCGGTGCGCCTCGGCGGCACCGACCCCGACGGCGCCGCGAACAAGGACGCCTGGAAGTCGCTCGGCTTCGATCTGGACAGCACCTGCTCGGCGTCGCCCACCTGCGCGGGTGCGGTGTCCACCTCGTGCAAGCCGCTGCAACCGGCGGCGGACGGCAACGCGTGCCGCGACAACACCTTCGGCAAGCTCGCGGTGCTGGTCGAGACCGACGAGACGGTGGCGCGCAAGTACGGCCTCAACGAGAGCGCGTTCAACTGCGCCCTGTGCAAGGGGCAGTACGGCTTCCTCATCAAGGTGTCGGGCTACAACGGGACGAGCACCGACGACCGGGTGCGGGTCGATCTCTACCCCTCGCCCGGCCTCGAGAGCGGAGTCAACCCCGAGGACTGCACGACGTCCAACTGGTCGCGCACCGTCTGCTTCCAGTCGAGCTTTCCGTGGAAGGTCCAGCGGAGCAGCATGCCCGCGCCGGCCGCGGGGCCCGATCTCCCGGCCGCGACGCACTTCGACGAGAACGCCTACGTACGCGACGGCTACGTCATCGTGCACCTGCCGCCGTCGACGCCCTTCTGGTTTCCCGCGAGCGCGGGCGCAGCCGCGACCTCCTTCCCGCTCGTCATCGAGCAGGGCGTCGTCACCGGCAAGCTCGTGCAGGCCGCCGACACGACCTGGTCGCTCGAGGACGGCGTGCTCTCCGGGCGCTCGACGAGCGCCGCGTTGCTCGACGGCTTCGCGCGCATCGGGCTCTGCCAGGACGACCCATTCTACGACTTCATTCAGACGTTCCTCGACAGCAGCCTCGACATCCTCGCCTCGGGCGGCAGCAACCCCGACACCGCGTGCAACGCCCTCTCGGTCGGCGTTGGCTTCACCGCGCGCCAGGCGACCGCCGGCGCCCTCGACGAGGTGGTGCTCCCCGAGCCCTGCACCGTCTCCCCCGACGCCGGACCATGAGCCACACTCCCCTTCTCTCGCGCGCCCCGCTCGCCCTGGCGCTCTCCGTCGGCGCGCTGGCCCTCGGCTGCTCCGACACCGCTGCCCCGCCAGGCGACGCCGTCGACGCGGGCGCGGCGACCGACGCCGCGAAGGTGTGCGTCCCCACGCTGCCGTCGAGCGCCGACTCCTATGCAATCGAGCGCGCGCCGGGCTCGGCCGAGGTCATCCTCGCGCGCGCGATCGCCGACCGCTACATCACCGAGCACCCGCCCGCGACGCTGAGGTGGGACTGGGGCGACGGCGTGCTGCTCGCCGCCATGGTCGAGCTGCGCCGCGTCACAGGCGACGACGCCTACCGCGCCTACGCCGCGAGCTGGCTCGATGGGCAGATCTCCACTGGTTACAACGTATTCATGAGCGACCGCTGCCCGCCGGCCGACGCGGCGATCGCCCTGCACGGCGAGACGTGCGACCCGAAGTACCGCGCGGTCGTCGACGACGTCGAGACGTACCTCTACGACGAGGCCAAGCGCACACCCGACGGCGGCATCAGCCACCTGGGCACCTTGGCGGGCGCGACGCCGCAGCTCTGGATCGACTCGCTGTTCATGTTCGGCGAGGTGCTCGTGCGCGCCGGCGAGGCCTACGGCGAGACGCGCGCGCTCGACACCTACGACGCGCAGCACCTCGTCTTCGCCCACGACCTGCAAGACGCCACGACCGGCCTGTTCACGCACGCGGCCTACAGCGACCTGGCGCAGGACGCCGGCGTGTTCTGGGGGCGCGGCAACGGCTGGGTCGCCGCCGCGGCGTCCGACTACCTGCGCGTGCGCAAGCTGCGCGGCGAGAGCGCCGACGCGGTGCTCGCCTCGTTCCGCGCGCTCGCCGCGGGCATCGTCGCCACGCAGGACGCGACGACCGGGCTCTGGTGGTCGATCGTCAGCCGCCCGGGCGAGACCTACCTCGAGACGAGCGCGTCGGCGCTCTTCGCGCTCGGCCTCGCGCGCGGCTACCGCGCGGGCGCGCTCGACGCGTCGGTGCTGCCCGTCGTCCACAAGGCCCTCACCGGCGTGCGGTCGCGCATCGTCGATGATGCGCAGGGGCGCCCCGTCGTGACGGGCACCTCGGGCCCCACCTCGGTCGGCGACTTCGCCTCGTACGCGAAGGTCGCGCAGAAGGACGACCTCTCGTACGGCGTCGGCGCCGTCATCCTCGCGCTCGTCGAGGCCTCGGGCCTGCCCTGACGCGAGCCGGCCGCGACGGCGCGGCGACTCCACCCTCGAGGGCGCCGCTCCCGCTCTATTCTGCAATCGACGGCGCGAGCGGGTCGGGGCGCAGCGCGCAGCCGCCGACCACCTCGCCGCGCCACTTCGCGCGCATCGCCTCCTTCACGTCGTCGAACGCGAACGAGCCGCCGACGTAGGGCACCACGCGACCGGCCTCGGCCCAGCTCCAGACCTGCGCGAGGCGCGGCGCGCGGATCGACGGATCGACCACGGTCGAGATCACCGTGGGGCAGCCGAGCACGTCGAGGCCCTTCATCATGATGAGGTTGGTCGGGAGGCGGTTGGCGTTGGGCGCGCCGCGCTGCCCCTTGCCCTGCGCGACGAAGGGCGTCGAGGCCCAGCCGACGACGAGCACCCGCGCGCCGAACGCGACGCAGCGAAGGCTCTCGAGCGACACGTCGCCTCCGACGCCGTCGTACACGACGTCGACGCCGCGCCCGCCGGTCAGCGCCTTCACCTCGTCGCGGAACGCGCGCACGCCCCCCGCGCCGTCGCCGATGTCGAGCACGTGGTCGGCGCCCTGCGCCGCGACGACGGCGAGCTTCGCCGAAGAGCGCCCCGTGGCGATGACGCGCGCGCCCGTGAGCTTGGCGACGTGCACGGCCGCGAGCCCCGTGGCGCCCGACGCGCCGTGCACGAGCACCGTCTCGCCCGCGGCGAGCCGGCCGCGCGCGATGAGGCAGTGGTAGGCCGTCTCGTAGCTCCCGAGCAGGTTGCACGCCTGGTCGAACGACAGCCCCGCGGGGATGCGCCGCACGGCCTCGACCGGCGCGACCGCGTACGACGCGAAGCCGCCGTACGCGCGGTAATCGCCGAGCGAGCGGGGCCCGGCGAGCAGCCCGTCGCCGAGCACGGCATCGCCGACGGCGACCTCAGCCGGTTCGACCGCGCCTCCGGCCCAGACGACCTCGCCGGCCCACTCGAGCCCGGGGCAGTACGGAGGCGCGGGCATGTGCTGGTACTGCCCGCTCGTCATCAGCAGATCGACCCAGCCGACCGAGGCGCTGCGCACCGCGACGACGACGTCGCGCGGCCCGAGCGTCGCCGGGTCGGGCGCCTCCATCGGCTCGATCGCGAGGTGCTGCTCGACCGCCTCGAGCGGGGTCTCGCCGTAGGCGCGGACGACGACACGGCGACCGGGAGGGAGCGAGGGGCGCATCCGCTACCGATACCCCTCGCGGCCCGGCGCGAGAAGGCGCGCCTGCGCGCGCCGGGCGAGCCAGGCGTCGCGCTCGGCCTTGGGGAAGCGCTCGATTGCATAGCGCAGCGCCGTGCGGGGCATCGTGGCCGCGTGCTGCTCGAGGAACGCCTCGAGCGCGTCGATGCCGGCGCGCTTGCCCACCTCGCGCAGCATCCACCCCACGGCCTTCTGGATGAGATCGTGCTCGTCGTAGAGCAGCCGCGTCGCGACGTGCAGCGCCGCGCTCGCGTCACCCCGGCGCGTGCGCGCGAAGGTCGCGACCATCGCCACCCGGCGGCTCCACACGTCGCGCGAGGCCGCCAGCTCGTCGAGCAGCGCGTGGTCGCCGGCGACGAGCTGCTCGCCGAGCAGGGTCGGCGCCGAGACGTCCACCAGGTCCCAGTTGTTCACCCGGCGCAGCCGCGACAGGTAGTAGCGAGAGAGAGACGCGCGGGCGGCGGCGTCGCCGTGGGCGTGCTGCTCGCAGAGCACGAGCAGCGCGGTGAGGCGCTCCTCGTGCACCGGCGAGCGCAGCAGCAGATCGAGCTCGGTGCGCGCGAGCCCCCGACACGCCCGCGCGATCGCGCGCTGCGCCGGCACCGAGGCGCCGACGAACACGTCCCCCTCGCCGTACTCGCCGGGGCCGGTCTTGAAGTAGCGCGCCGCCCCCCTCGCGCGCTCGGGGCTCCCCGCTTCGCGCAGCCGACGCTGCACCTCGGCTGCCGACACGGCGGAGGGGGCCATACCCCGGAGCAAACCACGGATCGCGGCGCCGCGCCGCGCGCGCGGGCGACCTCGCGCTACCGCCTCGGCTGCCCGAGCCAGGTGCGACGGCCGCGCGTGATGCCATCGAGCGAGGCCTGCATCGCGGCGCGCACCTGCTCGTAGCAGCGCTCGACCACCGCGGGGTCGTCGGCCGCCTCCGGCGGCAGGTCCCAGCGGATCGGCTCGCCGAACGCGAGGGTCGTCTGCGCGGGCAGCGGCAGGTACGGGACGAAGCCGGTGGTGAGCCCCCAGGGGAGCGCCAGCACGATCGGGAACACCTCCGTCCGGCCCCACCGGCGCATCCCGAGCGCGCGCGCGAGGCGGTCGCCGCGGGTCAGCACGATGAGCTGCTCGTGCGTGCCCGCGGTGACGACCGGGACGATCGGCACGCGCTCGCGCAGCGCGAGCCTCACGAAGCCGTGCCGCCCGCCGAGCTCGATGCGGTTGCGGTCGCGGAAGGGGCGGAACGTGTCGAGGTCGGAGCCGGGGTAGACGAGCACGAGGTCGCCGCGCTCGAAGGCGCGACGCGCGCTCGCGTCCCCCGCGCGCAGCGCACCCAGCCGCTGCGCGTAGCGGCGGAGCGTCGGGTCGGCGAGGATGAAATCGTGCGCGAGCATGTGCACGGGGCGCTCGAGGCCGAAGCGCTCCCAGAGCGCGACGAGCGTGAGGTAGGTGTCCGTCGTCACGAGCCCGCCATTGTGGTTGCCGACCAGCAGCACCGGCCCCTCGGCCGGCACGCGCGCGACGCCCTCGACCTTCCAGCGGAACCAGAGGCGCCCGACGCGGCGGAAGATCGGCAGCGCGAAGCGCAGGAAATCGGTGTCGCGCGCGCGCGGGTCGTCGGCCGCGACGCGGCGGTCGAGCCCGAGGGCGTACGCGAGCAGGTGCGCGAGGAAGTGCGGCGGCAGCAGCGCGCGCGCGAGCTCGCCGAGCGGAGCCTCCTCGCGCACGCGCGTCGAGAAGGGGCGCGGCGGGCCGAGCGGCGGCGCCGGAGGCCCCGGCACGCGCGCCGCGAGCCGCTCGAGCTCGATCATCTCGCGCTCGAACGCGCGCACGATGCGCGACGGGTCCGCGTGCAGCGCCGCGTCCGTCTCGAGCTGCATCCGGTACGCGCCTGCATAGCTGATGAGCGTCACGCCGACGCCGATGCGCCCCGCGGGAGGCGCCCAGACCAGCAGCGACGAGAGGCGCCGCCCCGCGAGGCGCACGCGCTCCGGAGGCCCCGGCACGCTCGTGACGAGCACGCTCGCCTTGCGCGAGAAGAGCTCGAGCCCGAGCCGCTCGCCGCGCTCACCCGCGAGCCCGAGCGCGCCGAGGACCGCGAACGCGACCGCGGGCTCGGCCGAGCGCTTGATGGCGGCCATGCGGCGACCGACCTCGCGCACCCGCTCGAGCGCGTCGGGCTCCGCCACGGGCAGCGAGGCGAAGACGAGCCCGAAATGGTTGCCGAGCCCAGGGTCGTGCTCCGGCCGCAGGTACACCGGGACGATGGCGCGCAGATCGCGAAGCTCGCAGGTGCCGCGCGCCTCGCACTCGTGCGCGCGCAGCGCGCCGGCGACCGCGCCGAGCAGGACGTCGTTCGACGTCGCGCCCGTCGCGCGGCGGATCGCGCGCACGCGCCCGGCGGCGATCGGCGAGGACCACGCGACGAGCTTCTTAGGGCCGAGCGGCGCGCGCAGCGGTCCCGCGCGGTCGGCGGGCAGCAGCAGGTCCTTGGCGAGGGCGCGAGCGTCGCTCGCGAACAGGCGCGCCCACGCGCGTGCGTCCCGGGGCGCTCGCCGCGCGACGCCCACGCTCTGCGGCGAAGGGCCGCACGGGTCGTCGTCGAGGTCGAGCAGCAGCGAGACGAGCGCGACCCCGTCGGCCAGCGCGTGGTGGATGCGCACGACGATGACCGACCCCTCGCCGAAGCGCTCGATGAGGTGCAGCGCCCACGGCGGGCGGTCGAGTGGGAGCGGGCGGCCGACGGCCTCGCCGATCCACTCCGCGAGCGCCGCGTCGCCACCGGGCTCGCGCAAGCGCGCGACGGCCACGTGGCGCGCGACGCCGAACGCCGGGTCCTCCTCCCACGCGTCGTGGCCGCCGACGCGCACGACGCGCTCGCGAAAACGTCGGTGTCGCAGGAGGCGATCGCCCACCCACGCCGCGAGCGTGGCCAGGTCGAGCGGCGCGTCGAGCACGCACGCCGCGGTGATGACCATCGGGTGCGTCGCGCCGTCCATGTGCAGCCACGCCGAGTCCACCGCCGAGAGCGGCTCGCCGCGCCCACCCCTTGCCCGTGCTTCGCCGATGGCCATCTCGCCCCCCCCGTTCGCCGCCGATCACCCCGTCACGCGAGGCTCGAGCCGCGACGCGAGGTAGGCGACCGCGCCCCCGAGCGTCTGCAGCTTCGCGTAGTCGGCCTCCGGAATGTCGACGCCGAGCGCCGTGTGGAGGGCGATGACGACATTGAGGAAGTCCATCGAGTCGAGATCGAACGCGTCGCGCAGACGCGCCGCGTCCCCGAGCGAGGCCGCGTCGGCCTCGGGGGCCACCGAGCGAAGCGCGTCGACGACCACGTCACGAAGCTGGGCTGCGGTCATGGCTTCTCGGGCGGGCTGCTCGGGGGTCATGGCTTCTCCGGTGGGCTGGGCAGAGGTCATAGCTTCTCCGGCTGCTGCAACAGCGTCTCGATGGCGCGCAGGAAGACGGCGCCGCGGTGTCCGTCGCTCACGCGGTGATCGGCCGAGAGCGTCGCGGTGACGACGGAGCGGACGCCGAGCATCCCCCCCGACGCGCGCGGCCGCTCGCCGACGCGGCCGAAGCCGACGAGGGCGACCTGTGGCGGGTAGATGACGCCGAACACGCTGTCGACGCCTGCCTCGCCGAGGCTGGTGACCGTCAGCGTCGCGTCGGTGAGCTCGGAGCTTCGCAGCCGACCGGCGCGCACGCGCGCGACGAGATCGCGCAGCGCCGCCTGCGTCGCGTCGAGGCTCCTCGCCTGGGCGTCCCGAAGGGCGGGCGCGATGAGGCCGCCCGAGCGCATCGAGATCGCCACGCCGAGGTGCACCGCCGAGGCGGGCTGGTAGGCGCCCTCGACGTACCATCCATTGACCTCCGGCACCTCCAGCGCGGCGAGCGCCGTCGCCTTGAGCAGCAAGGCCGCGAACAGGACGCGCTCGGTGACGCTGCGCCCGGCGTTGTGCGCCAGGAGCCAGCGCTGCGCCGCCTCGACGTCGAGCTCGGCCGACAGGTAGTAATGAGGGATCTCGCGCTTCGATCGCGTCATCGCCGCGGCGATGGCCCGGCGCATGGCCGCCCCGTCGGGCGGAGCGACCCTTGCGCTCATGGCGACCGGAGCGATGGCGGGAGGCGGCGCGCTCGGCGTCACGCTGGGCGCCGAGTCGGCCGCGCGCTCGACGTCTTCGCGGGTGATGGCCCCGTGCGGGCCGGTGCCGCGCACGAGCGCGATGTCCACGCCGCGGTCGCGCGCGAGCTGTTTCGCGGAGGGCGAGGCGAGGACGCGCGCCGGAGCGGCGGCGGTAGCCGGAGGCGACGCGACGACAGCCTCACTCCCGCTCGGCCGGAGGGTCGCGAGCACGGTGCCGACCGGCACCTTGGTGCCCGGAGCGACCACGAGCGCGTCGATGACGCCGCCCTCCCAGATCTCGACCTCGACCACCCCCTTGTCGGTCTCGACGTCGGCGACGACCGCGCCGCGCGCGACGAGGTCGCCGGGCTTGACGCGCCAAGCGGCGAGCGTGCCGGCGTCCATGTCGGCCCCGAGCGACGGCATGCGAAACTCACCCATGGCGCGCCACCGCTCCGAGGGCCGCCTGCACGATGCCTTCGACCTGCGGCAGCGCCGCGTCCTCGAGGTGCTTCGCGTACGGAATGGGGACCTCCGCCGTGCAGACGCGCGCGAGCGGCGCGTCGAGGTCGTAGAACGCGCGCTCGGCGAGCCGCGCGCAGATCTCGCCGGCGAGGCCGCCGGTTCGCCAACCCTCATCGACGACCACCGCCCGGTGCGTCTTCGCCACCGAGGCGAGGAGCGTCGCGTCGTCGAGCGGACGCAGCGTCCGCAGGTCGATCACCTCGGCGTCCACGCGCTGCTCGGCGAGCGCACGCGCCGCGTCCATCGCCTTGCCGACGGTGCCGCCGTACGCGACGAGGGTCACGTCCTTGCCCGGGCGACGCACCGCGGCGCGGTCGATCGGCACCGGGCCCGCGTCGGCGGCGAGCTCCCCCTCGAGCCCGTAGAGCATCGTGTGCTCGAAGAGGATGACCGGGTCCGGATCCTCGAGCGCCGTCCAGAGCATGCCGCGCGCGTCCTCGAGGGTGGCGGGCGCGAGCACCTTCAGGCCGGGGATGTGCGCGTAGAAGTTCTCCAGGCTGTGCGAGTGCTGGGCCGCGACCTGCTTGCCGGCGCCGGTCGCCATGCGCACGACCAGCGGCACGCCGACCTGACCGCCGGACATGTGGCGCAGCGTGGCGGCATTGTTGAGGAGCTGGTCGAGCGCGAGCAGGCTGAAATTCACGGTCATGATCTCGACGATCGGCCGCAGCCCACCCATCGCCGCACCGATCCCCATTCCGACGAACGCCGACTCCGACAGCGGGGTGTCGCGCACGCGGTCGGGTCCGAACTCCTCGAGCAGCCCGAGGCTGCACGCGTAGCTCCCTCCATAGGCGCCGACCTCCTCGCCCATCAGCAGGACGCGCGGGTCGCGCTGCAAGGCTTCGCGCAGCGCGGCCCGCACCGCTTCGCGGTAGGTCGTCTTGCGCGCCGGTGCGACGCCCTGCGTCATGGCGACCCCTCCGCGTACACGTGCCGCGCGAGGTCCGCAGTCGGCTCCAGCGTGCCGGCCTCGGCGAACGCCACCGCTGCCGCTATCTCGTCGTCGGCCTCGCGCTCGAGCAGCGTGAGGTCGTCGGCCGCGAGCCATCCCTGCTCGACGGCGCGATGGCAGAACAGCGCGATCGGGTCGCGCTTGCGCCACTCCGTGACCTCGCCCTTGGTGCGGTAGCGCTCGGCGTCGTACGCCGAGTGCGCCCGGAAGCGGTACGTGACGAACTCCAGCAACCAGGGGCCGGCCCCGGAGCGCACGTGCGCGAGGGCGTGGCGGGTCGCCGCCTCGACCTCGAGCACGTCCATGCCGTCGACGCGCGTCGCCTCCATCGCGTAGCCCTGCGCCTTCATTGCCAGGTTGGTCTGCGACTGGTGGCGCGCGAGCGCGGTGCCCATCGCGTAGCCGTTGTTCTCGCAGACGAAGAGCACCGGGAGCTTCCAGAGGGCGGCGAGGTTCATCGACTCGTGAAACTCCCCCTCGGCGACCGCGCCGTCGCCGAAGAGGCACGCGGTGACGCCCGGTCGGCCCCCCACCTTGTCGGCGAGCGCGAGGCCGAGCGCGAGCGGGATGCCGCCGGCCACGATCGCGTTGCCGCCGTAGAACCGCCGCGACACGTCGAAGAGGTGCATCGATCCGCCGCGACCGTGGCTGCACCCCTCGAGCTTGCCGAACATCTCGGCCATGACCGCGTCCATCGACAGCCCGCGCGCGAGCGCGTGACCATGCTCCCGGTAGGTCGACACGATCGCGTCGCCCGGAGCGAGCAGCCCCATGACGCCCGCCGCGATCGCCTCCTCGCCGATGCACAGGTGGAGGAAGCCTCGGATCTTGCCCGCGGCGTACTGCTCCGCGCACTTCTCCTCGAACCGGCGCACGCGCACCATCGAGCGCAGCAGCGAGAGGGCGTGCTCGCGCGTGGGCGCCTCGACGGCCGGCGCGGGCGAGGCGCTCGTGGTCATGACGCGCCCTCGAGCATCGAGGTGTCTCCTTCAGGGAGCCCGAGCTCACGCGCCTTGAGCAGCCGTCGCATGATCTTGCCGCTTCGCGTGCGGGGCAACGACGGCAAGAAGGCGATCTCCTTGGGGGCGACGGCGGGGCCGAGGCGCGTGCGCGCGAAGCCGAGCAGCTCTCGGCGCAGCGACTCGCTCGGCGCGTGGCCGGGCTTGAGCGACACGAACGCCTTGACGACCTCCATCGCGACCGGGTCGGGCTTGCCGATGACCCCCGCCTCCGCCACCGCGGGGTGCTCGAGCAGCGCGCTCTCGACCTCGAAGGGGCCGATGAGGTGCCCGGCCGACTTGATGACGTCGTCGGCGCGCCCGATGAACCAGTAGTAGCCGTCGGCGTCGCGCCGCGCGAGGTCGCCGGTGAGGTACCACTCGCCGACGAAGCACTTGGCGTAGCGCTCGTCGTCGTGGAGGTAGCCGCGGAACATCGACGGCCAACCCCGCCGCAGCGCGAGCTCGCCCTCGGTGTCGGGCGACGTGACGACCTCGACGCCCGAGCCGACGCGACGCACGATCGCGGCGTCCACGCCGGGCAACGGGCGACCCATCGAGCCGGGGCGCACGTCCATCGCCGCGTAGTTCGCGATCATGATCCCGCCGGTCTCGGTCTGCCACCAGTTGTCGTGGATCGGCAGGTCGAACGCCTCGAGCCCCCAGAGCACCGCCTCGGGGTTGAGCGGCTCGCCGACGCTCGCGATGAAGCGCAGCGCGTGCGCGCCCCCCGCCCTCGCGGCCGCGGCGCCCGAGCGCATCATCATGCGCACCGCGGTCGGCGCCGTGTACCAGACGGTGACCCGCTGGTCGCGCAAGATTGCATACCAGCGCTCGGCGTCGAAATCGGCCTCGTCGATGATGCTCGTGATGCCGTGGGTCAGCGGCGAGAGGATGCCGTACGAGGTCCCCGTGACCCAGCCCGGGTCGGCGGTGCACCAGAAGACATCGTCGGGGTGGAGGTCGAGCGCGAGCTTGCCCGTCGCGTGGTGCGCGACGACGGCCTCGTGCACGTGAATGGCTCCCTTGGGCTTGCCCGTCGTGCCGCTCGTGAAGTGCAGCAGCGCCATGTCGGACGGGCTCGTCGCGACGACCTCGAACGACGCGCTCGCGGCGCGCATCTCGGCCTCGTAGTCGCGCGTGCCCGCGGGTCGCTCCGCGCCCGCGCTCGCGTCGGCGACCAGCAGCACGTGCTCGAGCGAGGGGAGCGTGTGGCGAATGGGGGCCACCTTCTTGCGGTAGAGGGCCTCGGTGGTGACGAGCACCCTCCCCTCGCCGAGCCCGACGCGCGCGGCGATCGGCTCGGGCCCGAACGCCGAGAAGAGCGGCGAGAAGACGCTGCCGTTCTTCAGCGTACCGAGGCAGGCGACGTACAGCGCGGGCACGCGCGGCAGCAGCGCGAAGACGCGGTCGCCTCTGCCGACGCCGAGCGCGCGCAGCACGCCCGCGAAACGGTTGGTCTCCTCGGACAGCGCGCGGTAGGTCAGGTCGCGCACCTCGCCGCCCTTGCCCAGCCAGCGCAGCGCCAGGTGCTCGCCTCGGCCGTGCGCGACGTGGCGATCGACCGCCTCGTGGGCGATGTTGAGCGCGCCGCCCGGCAAGCCGTCGAGCTCGGCGCGCGCGGACGCCCAGGTGAAGGCGGCGCGCGTGACCTCGTAGTCGCGGAGGTTGGCGCGCGCCGCGACCTCCGGCGGCTTGTGCACCGTCACGTGGCGCGCGGTCACGGCGCCCTCCCGGCTCGCGCCGCCCCGCGACGCCGACGCCGCTGGTCGCGAGCTCGTGGGTGCAACGCCAGCCCCGTCGGCATGTGCCTCTCCTTCGAAACACTCGTCCCGAGGACTCCACGGTAACCACGCTCCGAGCGTCCGCCAGGGCCGGCGGACGCCGCCGCCAGGAGCGCAAGGCTTGCGCCCGCGCGCGCGCCTGCACGACTTCCGTCACCAGTCGCGGCGCAGCGCGACGCGCGCGATCGGGTACTCGGCGTGCAGCGCCAGCAGCGCCCCCTCGACGACGCCGTGCACGTACGCGACGAGGCGCTGGTTGCCCCGCGCGCGCCCACCGCCCTCGAGGCCACCCGGTCCCGGCAGCGGCGCGGACACCCAGCCGGAGGGGTCGCCCGGCGCAGCGGTCGCGGCGGGGTCGCTGCGCTGCACGAAGCTCGCGATCAGGCCCGCCGGCGGGACGCGTGGCGAGGCCCAGTCGAGGTGCACCTGCACGTGGCACGACGCGCGCGGCTCGCCGCGGAGAGCCTCGAAGTAGCCCTCGAGCGCGAAGGGCAGCGAGCGCCGCCAGGCCTCCTCGGCCGCGCGACCGCTCGCCGAGGCACGCGGCGTCACGCCCAGGCGCACGAGCAGCGAGACGAGCGCGAGCGCGCCTCCGCCTGCCGCCAGCGCGAGGGCCACGGCAGGGTCGGCGGCGGCGGTCTCGCGCAGCGCGATGCCGACCGTGAGCGTGACCAACCCCACGCCGATCGCGGCGCCCGCCGCGCGCAGCAGCGCCGTGCCCTGGTGCGCTCCGAGCGCGATGGCGAGGTGGTCCTCGCCGGCGGCGTCGGCCAGCGTCCGCGCCTTCGCCGCGAACTCGGCCTGGCGCGCCTGCCCCTCGGCGACGATGCGCTGCAGCTCGTCGTCGGGCGTCGCGGGGAATGCAGATGACGGAGGCTGCGCCCCGGGCGGCACCGCGCCGCCGCCCCCCACGAGCACCTGCACCCCGCTCATCGGGTAGACGGGGGGCAGGTCGGCGCCGTAGGCATAGGGGACGACCGGTGCCAGCCCGCGCTGCGCCATCATGTGGTTGACGAGCGCCGCCTGCTCGGCCGCGCGCGCGTGGTGCGCGAGCACGGTGCGGCAGTAGGGGCAGTCGTGCCCGCGAAGGTCGTCGAGGCTGAGCGCGGCCCCGCAGTGTTCGCAGGTGGCGACGCTCTGGCTCACGGGCGGCGCCTGCCGGTCAGGCCGGTTGAACGTGCGACTCGGGCACCCATTGCTGCGAGCCATTCTCGAAGCCGACCAGGTATTGCCCCTGCGCGACCTGGTTGACCTTGCCCGGGTATCGATTGCCGTCGGACCACGCGACCGTCACCCGCGCACCGACCGCGATCGCGGCGCTCGCGGCCACGGGGGCCGGCGCGGGGGGAGCGGGCGCCGCCACGGGCTGCGCAGCCGGCGCCGCCCCGCCGCCGCGGCTCACCTGCGCGCGCTTCGGCTGACCGCCGGCGCGCAGGCGGGCCTCCTCCTGCCCGACGAAGCCGAAGTGGTTCGCGAAGCGCGGCTGGTCGCGCGACATCGTCTCGTTCCAGACGGCGGCGACCTCGGTCCAATCGCTCTGGCTCACGCCCGAGGCCTGCATCGCCGCCTCGAAGCCGAACACCTTGATGGCGGCGCTGACGGCCACGAAGTCCTCGTAGCTCGCGCTCGCCGCGCCCCCTTTGCGCCGCGCGAGCGCGGCCTGGTAGAGCGGCATGTAGGCCGTCGCGATGCGCCCCATCAGCGCCATATCCTGCATTCGGGCCGTCCAGCCGGTCGTCGCGGCCTCGAAGTCGGCGGGGTTGACGCGCTCTTGCTGGAGCACCTGCGCGATGCGCTGCCGGTCGTTGCCGAGGTCGGCGACCGCGGCGCCGAGGTCGGCGTAGCGCTCGAGCGAGATGCCCGCGATGGGCTGCATCGCCGGATCGTTGGCGGGCGGCGGCACGGGCTGCGCCATCGCGGCGGCCACGCCCAGCGCCGCGTTGTAGGCCTGGCCCCCGTACGGGTTGGCGGCGCCCGCGCCGTACGCCTGCGCGGCCGCATACGGGTTCGCAGCGGCGGCGGGGTCGTAGCCCTGCGCTCCGCCGAACGGGTTCGGCGCCGCGAAGCCCTGAACCCCCTGGGCGAGCGCGCGCTGCTGCATCTTGGCCTGGGCCATGTGCACCTGCGCCTGCGCGATGGCGCCCTGGCCCTCGGCCATGACCCCCTTCATGTCGTCGGTGAAGCGCTTGCCCATGAACAGGCGCGTGATCCATCCAGTGAAGCCGCCGAACACCTTCTTCTCGGCGCTCTGCAGCTGGGCGCTCGCCCCCTGAAGGGCAGCCCGCTGCTTGTCGTAGTCGTTCATGGTCGTCTCCTGGGTCCGCGGTGCGAAGTGGAGGACGGTACGCTCATTGGATTGCGCGCTCAATCGGGACACGGCGCGCGCACCTGGGGCGGTCGGTCC
This sequence comes from uncultured delta proteobacterium, assembly GCA_903893335.1. Classification (GTDB taxonomy): domain Bacteria; phylum Myxococcota_A; class Polyangia; order Polyangiales; family Polyangiaceae; genus CAITLX01. The sequence continues at coordinate 14,330 of CAITLX010000545.1, forward strand.
CGCCGCAGCGTCGCCGCCCGAGCGGCGGCGCGGTCACTTGCCGGCGAAGACCTCGGTGACCCACACGGTGCCGTCGGCCCCCGCCGCGACGCCGAGGCCCACGTGGTCGTATCGCTCGAACAGGAGGTTCTCCCGGTGCGAGGGGGACGCCCAGAGCGC
>CAITLX010000546.1 GCA_903893335.1 uncultured delta proteobacterium
CAGCGGCGCTCCAGACGAGGAAGGTCCAGACCAAGGGACCGGTTACGCTGGTGCGCACCGTGCTCCGGGCGGCCAAGGAGAGCGGTCACCTCGACGTGCTCCCGGAGGTGCCGCGCGGCCTAGCAGGCTGCTGAGAAAGTCGCCGCGGGGGGATCGACACGGCGCGGATGGAACTTATCTTCGGCGTCATGCGCGGAGAGGTCCCCAAGCAGGCGTCGATGTTGTTCCTCAAGTCGCCCGAGCAACTCGTGCCGGCCGACCACCCGGTGCGCGCGATCAAGAGGCTGGCCGACGGCGCCCTGGCGCGGCTCTCGCCGACGTTCGACCGCATGTACAGCGGCGTCGGTCGCCCGTCGGTGCCGCCCGAGCGGCTGCTCAAGTCGTTGCTGCTGATCGCGCTCTACTCGGTGCGCAGCGAGCGGCAGTTCTGCGAGCAGCTCAACTACAACCTGCTGTTCCGCTGGTTCCTCGACATGGACATGACCGAGCCCGCGTTCGACGCGAGCACCTTCTCGCAGAACCGCGAGCGGCTGCTCGCGCACGACGTCGCGGCGGAGTTCCTGCGCGAAATCGTCGCCGAGGCGCAGGGCGCGCACTTGATGAGCCGTGACCACTTCACGGTCGACGGCTCGATGATCGAGGCGTGGGCGAGTCTCAAGAGCTTCAAGCGCAAGGACGGCAGCGACGACGACCAGTCGCCGCCCGACGACCCGGGCAACCCCACCGTCAACTTCCACGGCGAGAAGCGGTCGAACGAGACGCACGCGTCGAAGACCGATCCCGAGGCGAAGCTCGCGCGCAAGGGCAACAACCGCGAGGCCACGCTCTCCTTCATGGCGCACGCGCTCATGGAGAATCGCAACGGCCTCATCGTCGATTTCCGCGTGAGCGAGGCGAGCGGCCGCGCTGAGCGCGAGCAGGCGCTCCGCATGATCGGCGAGACGCTGCCCGGCGAGCGGCGCATCACCCTCGGCGCCGACAAGGGTTACGACACGCGCGACTTCGTGCGCGAATGCCGCGAGATGAAGGTGACGCCGCATGTCGCCAAGAACGAGTACGCGCGACGACGCAGCGCGATCGATGACCGCACCGCGAAGCGCCCCGGCTACGCGGTCAGCCAGCGACTGCGCAAACGCGTCGAGGAGATCTTCGGCTGGATGAAGACCGTCGGCGGGCTGCGCAAGACGCGCTTCCGCGGTGTGCGCCGCACGCAGCTCTTCGGACACATTCTGGCCGCGAGCTACAACCTGCTGCGCATGAGTCGGTTGCTCCCGGCGGGCGCCGGCTGAACCGCGGCCGCGCCGCTACGCGTCGACGCGGCGACCGGCGCGGCGAAGATCGAAGAGTCGCGCAGCGGCCTCGCCGCCCGCGCGAGGTTGCGTCGGTCGGCGTGCGGATGAGGCGTTCTTCAGCAGCCTGCTAGGCCCACCGCCGCGCCGCCGCCGATCAACGTCCACTCCAGCGCGTGGGACGACGACGTCGCCACTGGAGCCGCGGGCTTCGCGTCTGCCTTGACGGGTTGGGGGGGCGGCACGACCGCGGCCACGGTTGCAGCAACGTCCTCGAGCTTCGGCACCTCGATCGTCTGCGCGGTGGAGTCCGCCACGACCGTCACCGCGCCCGACCAGGGCTTCTTGCCAGGTGCGGAAGCGGTGAGCGCGTGCCGGCCCCGGTCGACGGGCAGCGCCGTCCC
>CAITLX010000547.1 GCA_903893335.1 uncultured delta proteobacterium
AGCGGTCATGGGCAGGCGGACGTCGAGAGAGAGGGGACATGGGCCTCGGAGGGTCTGGCGGTTTCGATGCGTCGGTCGCGGGCGCGCAATCCGACGCATCTGTGTCGCTTCCGCCGAGGATCGATCAGCCCACGGGAAAAGGTCGGACCCGGGCGGGCTCCCGGGGCCGACGCGCCGGCGCTGGGCGACCCCCTCTCCCGACCTCACCTCGGCCCCGACACCATCGGTACTGTCGCGACACCCAGGCGAGCCGCCAAGTCACGACACCAACTGTCGTAACTACCGACCTGAGCAGCCTAGTAGAGACACCAGCTGTCCTGAAGGACGAGGTCAGCTCGCCGGATCGGGAGGTGTGTGTCCTAACTGAGCCAGTCGAGCCCCATGATCACGACACCAACTGTCCTGACTCGCGCCTGTGACCATCGATCGCGACAGTATCCGTACCCTCCAAGGCTAGATCGTCTGCCTATCTCGACAGCACGAAGACCCTCTCGAGGCACTCCACCTGCCAGTCTCGACACCGTCTGGCGTCGAGACCGCGCCTCAACCTCCCGTCTCGCCTCCCCCTACCTCTGGCTCAGCGAGTCGATCACCACCGCGAGGTTGAGACGCACGGCCCAGTAGCTGTCGACCACGCCGAACAGCGTGCGATCGAGGGGAATGATGGCCGACAGCGCGGGCTGGAGCGCGCGCGTCATGAGGCGCACGCCGGGGCTGAGCGCGTAGACGGCGCGCGCGTCGTCGCTCACGTCGGGCGAGCGCAGCACGTAGACCTCGGACGCCTCGATCCCCACGCCAAGCTCGTCGAGGACGCGGTAGCCGACGTAGAGCGTGGTGCGGCTCGCGAGCGTCGAAGGCGGGCCAGCCGAGCCGACCGGCTCGGACCACTCGAGCCCCTGGCGAAGCTGCAGCATCGTGCGGCCGTCGATGTCGCGCACGTCGATGAAGGGGCGCAGCGTGAGGGTCTGGTTGGCGAACGCCGCGTTGTCCCACGGGCGCACGACGCGCACCGACTCCTGCACCGCCGCCGCCTGCGAGTCCTCGTCGTGCGCGATGACAGGCACGACGACGCCGAGACCGCCTCCGTACGCGAGCCCCGCGCGCGACGCCCACACCGCGCGCGCCCAGAGCTCGGGCTGCCCGGCGACGAACGCCGTGCCGCCGCCGCCTGGCGGCGAGCCGGCGGCGACCTCGAACGCGCCGCCGACGTAGAAGCGCCGCATCGCGACGGCGCGCTCGACCTCGAGGCGCTCGATCCAGGCGGCCGATCGGCTGGGGCTCTCGCCTGCCTCGCCGGCGTTCGACCGGATGCTGCCGAAGGTCGTCTCGAGCGACACCGCGAGCGCGCGGTGCGTGAGGTCGGGGAGGCTCGGGGGCGCGGGCGCGTCGGGCAGCGCGTAGAGATCGACGAAGTCGTAGTCGTAGAGCAGCCCGGGCCCCGCGGCGCGCGCGGGCGACGACGCGACGAGCGCGGCGCACGAGACACCGAGGGAGGCAGCGCAGATCACTCGCACGGCGCGAGGATGCCCTCGTCGCGCGCGCGGCGCACCATCGCGTGCGTGGCGGCGTGCCCGGGACGGTGGGCGACGACGCGCCCGAGGGGGGGGCCGCCCGAGAGGAAGAGGTCGCCGACGAGGTCGAGCAGCTTGTGGCGCGCGGGCTCGTCGGGCTCGGCCGGCGCGCACCCGGCCACGACGCCGACGTCGTCGAACACGAGCGTCGAGGCGAGATCGACGCCGCGCGCGCGCCCGGCGGCCTGGAGCGCGGCTGCGTCGCGCGCGAAGCCGAAGGTGCGCGCGGGGGCGATGCGGCGCGCGAAGTCCCCCGCGTCCCCCTCCCACGCCGCGCGCTGCGCGCCGATGGCCGGGTGGTCGAACGCGACGTGCACCTCGAGCGCGGGCCCGTCGCCCGGCGTCAGCTCGTAGCGCGCGTCGCCCACCTCGAGCGTGGCGGCGCGCGTGACGCGCGAGCGCGGCGGCGACGACGCGAGCCCGAGCGCGCCGAGCGCGGCGACCCACCGAGCCGCGCCGCCGTCGAGCAGCGGCAACTCGGGCCCGAACACGCGCACGACCAGCCCCTCGCGCACGCCGAGCGCGCCGAGCGCCGCGCACAGGTGCTCGACGAGATCGATCGCCAGCCCCGCGCCGTCCTCGATCGCCACGCCCTGGTCGGCGCGCGCCACGCGGAGCTCGGCCAGCGTCGCCTCGCGCGCCCCTTGCGCGAACGCGAGCGGCCCCGCGCGCCGGGTGAGCTCGACCTCGACGTGCGAGCCCGCGTGCAGCGCCGTGCCCGCGAGCCGGACCGAGCTCAGTGCCCGCGCCCCGGCAGGTCGCTGACGACGGTGACCACGACGATGAGCGCGAGCATCATCGCGAGGCCGACGAAGTGCACCTGCGCCTCGACGCGCGCGTTGGGGCGGCGTCGCGTCGCCGCCTCGTAGCCGAGGAACATCATGCGTCCGCCGTCGAGCGCGGGGAACGGCAGGAGGTTGAACCCGCCGAGGTACGCCGAGAGCGCGCCGAGGAAGCCGAGCGCGTCGGGCAGCCCGCGGCGCACCGCCTTGGCCGTCTCGCGCACGATGCCGACCGGGCCCGAGAGCTCGGGGCGCTCCTGGCCCGTGATCATGCGCGCGAGCCCGACGACGAGGCCGACGACGATGCGCGCGGGCTGCTCGACGGCGAGCGCCGCGGCCCTGCCCGTCGGCACCGGCACCATCGCCGTGCGCGCGGCCACGCCGATGCGCCCGCCGCCGTGCTCGCCGGTCGGCGTGGGGCGCACCTTGAGGTGCACCGTGCCGGCGCCCTCGCGCTCGACCGCGACGTCGATCTCCTCGCCGGGGTGCGCGAGGATGACCTTGCGCGTGCGGTCCCAGTCGGTGATGCGCTCGCCGGCCACCTCGACGATCTTGTCGCCCGGCAGCATGTGCGCAGCCGCCGCGGCGCCGTCGGGCGCGACGTCGACGCGCGTGGTGAGCACCTCCTGGCCGCCGATGACGAGGCTGGCGAAGAAGAGCACCGACGCGAACAGGTAGTTGGCCAGCGGCCCGGCGAAGATGGTGACCGAGCGGCCGATGAGGCTCGCGTTCGCGTAGCTGCCGCGGTCGTTCGGGTCGACCTCCTCGAGGGGGTTCATCCCGGCGATCTGCACGTAGGCGAGGAAGGGCAGCAGCGCGACCTGGTAGGTCGTCGGGCTCCCCTCGGGCTTCTTGCGCAGCAGCGCCGGCCCGAAGCCGATCGAGAACTTGGTGACGCGCATGCCGAACGCGCGCGCGGCGAGGTAATGCCCCCCCTCGTGCACGACCATGAGGAGCGCGAGCCCCAGGATGCCGAGCAGGACGTACGCCATGTCTTGCGATCATAACCGCGCAGGCGACGGCTGGCCACGCCGAGCCCGCCGAGGGCCCGCCGACGCGCGGGATCAGAAGAACGAGACGCCGAACGACGCGTAGGGCCAGCCGACCCGCATCGTCAGCGACATGCGGTCGCGAAACAGGTAGCGCCCGCCGCCGCCGAGGCCCACGTCGACGCCCATCTTCGTCGGGCAGTCCTGCGCGGCGCCGCGCGCGTCGTAGCAGTTGCTCCCCGCGCGCGTGTACGACAGCACCGGGCCGAGCTCGCCGAACACCGACCAGTGCTCGGACAGCCAGAAGTTCCACTGACCGAGCACCGGCAGCCACACGCTGCTGACGCTGGAGCAGTCGCCGTAGATGTCGTGGCGGCAGCCCGAGTAGCCCATCCAGTCGAGGCCGACGCTGAGCGCGACCGAGTCGTTGATGTCGGGCACGAACGCCTTGTCGGCGATGGGGATGCCGACGCGCAGGCCGAGCCCGGCGCCTCGCGTCGAGCCGACCTCGAGCGGCGTGAAGGCCAGGTGCGGCTCGATCTCGAGCGAGTAGGCGAGGTGGCGCCCCGGCTCGCGCACGGTGGAGGTGTCGGCCGCGCGCGCCGGGTGGGGCGCGAGCGTCGCGGCGAGGGCGGCCGCAGCCGCGGCGACCCGGAGAGCGAGCGGGCCCGAGCGGGCGGTCGGCGGGACGGAGGACCGTGAGACCATGGGGCAGCTTGCATCCGGCCGAGCGTCGCGGCAACGCTTCGCCCATGGCTGGAGTGTCGCTCAGGGGCGCGTTCACCGCGCTGGTCACGCCGTTTTCGCCCGACGCCGAGGGCGTGGATCTCGACGCGCTCGACGCGCTGGTCGACGCGCAGATCGAGGCCGGCATCTCGGGGCTCGTGCCCTGCGGCACGACGGGCGAGTCGCCCACGCTCACCGAGGCCGAGCAGGTGACGATCGTGCGGCGCGTCGTCGCGCGGGCGCGCGGGCGCGTGCCCGTCATGGCGGGCACCGGGTCGCTCGTCACCTCGAAGGCGGTCTCCGCGTCGAAGGCCGCGCTCGAGGCGGGCGCCGACGCCGTGATGATCGTGATGCCGTACTACAACAAGCCCACGCAGGCCGGGCTCGTCGAGCACTGCGTCGCGGTGGCGCGAGCGGTCTCGGGCGCGCCCGTCGTGCTCTACAACGTGCCGGGTCGCACCGGCATCGACCTCTCCGCCGACGCGACCATCGCCATCTGCGAGCGCGCCCCCAACGTCGTCGGGCTCAAGGACGCGACCAACCACGTGCTGCGCTGCCAGGAGCTGACGCGCCGGCTCGGCGAGCGGCTCGCCATCCTCTGCGGCGACGACGCGCTGACCGTGCCGATGATGTCGGTCGGCGCGCGCGGCGTCATCAGCGTGACCTCGAACGTCTACCCGGGCGCGGTCGCGCGCGTCTGCCGCCTCGCGCTCGAGGGCGCGTGGGAGGACGCGCGGCGCGAGCACCTCGCGCTGCTTCCCGTGCACGACGCGATGTTCTGCGAGGCCTCGCCCGCGCCGGTCAAGGCCGCGCTCGCGCTGCGCGGGCGCCTCTCGCCCAGCGTGCGCCTGCCGCTCGTCGCGGCGACCGACGCGGCGCGCGGGCGCGTCGCCGACGCGATGTACCGCTACGAGGCGCGCTCGTGAATGTCGCCGTCAACGGCGCGACCGGTCGCATGGGGCGCGCGGTCGTG
>CAITLX010000548.1 GCA_903893335.1 uncultured delta proteobacterium
CAGCTCGCCGATCGGCAGGCGGTCGGGGGCGTCCTCCTGCACGACGCCTCCGGCGATCGGGTGGTGCCGGTCGATCGTGCGGATCTGGAACGACAGCTCGTCGACGAGCTCGCGGATCTCGCGGCGCGACGCGCACAGCACGCCCGGCTTGCGGTGCGCGGCGAGGTAGTTCAGCTCGTTGCCGAGCTCCCAGGCGAGCACGCGCGGGTCGTCCGCGAAGCGCGTCGCGAGGTCGCGCGCGAGGTCGAACGCCGCCGCGCGGTTGCGGCTCCCCGCCATGAGCGGCAGCGACATCCAGTCCTCGCAGCCGAACGCGCTCGGCAGCTCGGTCGGATCGAGCACGCCGGTGATGAGCGAGGGGATGACGTGCACGCCTGCGTCGGCCGCGTCCGCGAGCATGGCGTCGAACGCCGCGAGGAACGCCTCGCGATCGCGGCGCCACAGCTCGATCGGCGCGAAGCGCGCGGTCGCGGGGTCGGCGAGGCCGGTGACGAACACGCGCAGCATGCGCAGCCCCGCGGCCCCCGCTGCCTGCACCTTCGCCCGCCCGCCCGCTGCGTCGCCCACCGCGTAGAACTGGAGCAATTCGAACGCGTTGGCCGACGCCACGGTGAACCGCACGCCGTCGATCGAGAGCCCGTCGGCGTCGGCGCGCGCGAAGCCGGGCGCAGGCTCGAGCGGCACGGCCGGGCGCGAGGTCATGCCGTCGAGGTCGGCGTCGTCGCGCATGGGCGCGCTGCACGCGGCGAGCGACGCGCCGAGCAGCACCAGGGCCGTCGCCGCGAGGGGCGCGCACCGGGGCCGTCGGCGGTCGCGCGCGAGAGGCATCGGCGTCTTCTAGGCGCTCTGCCCGACCAGCGGCAACCCCGGCGGAGACGGCGGGCTCACGCGAGCGCACCCGCGCGCGACGCGCTAGCTCGCGTAGCGCGCGCGCAGCAGCTTCTTGTCGAGCTTGCCCACGCTCGTCCGCGGGAGCGCCTCGACGAAGATGACGCGCTCGGGCACCGCGTACCTCGAGATCACGCCCCGCGCGGCGTAGTCGCGCAGCTGCGCCTTGAGCTGCTCCTCGTCCACCTCGTGCCCGGCGCGGACGACGACCACCGCCGCGGGGCGCTCCGTCCACTTGGGGTCGGGCACGCCGATGACCGCGACCTCGGCCACGCCGGGGTGCTTGAGGATGAGGTCCTCGATCTCCAGCGACGAGACCCACTCGCCCCCCGTCTTGATGACGTCCTTCAGGCGGTCGGTGATCTTGAGGTACCCGTCGTCGTCGATCACGGCCATGTCGCCGGTGTGCAGCCACCCCCCCGCCCAGAGCGCGTCGGAGGCCTGCGGGTCCTTGAGGTAGCCCTGCGTCAGCCAGGGCGCGCGCACCACGATCTCGCCCGCGGACTTGCCGTCGTGGGGCACGTCGTTCATCGCGTCGTCGACGATGCGGATCTGCACCAGCGGGATGGGGCGCCCCGTCTTGGTGCGCACCTCCACCTGCCGCTCGATGGGCCACGCCTCCATGTGCGGCATGAGCTGCGCCAGGGTCAGCACCGGGCAGGTCTCCGACATTCCGTAGCCGGAGTAGAGGTCGATGCCGACGTCGAGCGCCTGGCGCGCGAGCGCCTGCGGGAGCGCGGCGCCGCCGATGATCACCTTCCAGCCCTGGAGGCTCACGCCCTTCGACCCGGCGCTGCCGAGCACCATCTGGAGAATGGTGGGTACGCAATGCGAGAAGGTCACCTTCTCGCGGTGCAGAAGCTCGAGCAGCGTGTCGGGGACGTAGCGGCCCGGATAGACCTGCTTCACGCCGAGCACGGTGGCCACATAGGGGATGCCCCACGCGTGGACGTGGAACATCGGCGTGATGGGCATGTAGACGTCGCCCTCGTTGAACCTCCCGTGGCCGGGCCCGGCGAGGGCGGCGCGGCTCGCCATCGTGTGCAGCACGAGCTGCCGGTGGCTGAAGTAGACGCCCTTGGGCAGCCCCGTGGTGCCGGTCGTGTAGAAGGTCGTCGCGCGCGCCTCCTCGTCGAGCTCGCCGAAGGTGTGCGCGGGGTCGGAGGCAGCGAGCAGGGCCTCGTACTCGGCGGCGAGGGGGAGCGACGTCTCGGGGGGCGCGGCACCGTCGTCGAGCAGCACGAGCCTCTTGCCGGGCTCGACCCGGTCCCAGATCTTCTCGAGCAGCGGCAGGAACTCGCCATTGACGAGGATGACGTCGTCCTCGGCGTGGTTGATCGTGTAGAGGATCTGCTCGGGCGACAGGCGCACGTTCACGGTGTGCAGCACCGCGCCCATCATCGGCACCGCGAAGAAGCACTCGAGGTACCGGTGGCTGTCCCAGTCCATCACCGCGACCGTGTCGCCCGGCTCGACGCCGAGGCTGGCCAATCCCGACGCGAGCCGCCCGACCCGCTCGGCGAGCTCGCGGTAGCGGTAGCGCTTGCGGTCCGCATAGACGATCTCCTGCTCGGGGGCGCGCGCCACGCCCTCCTCGAGCAGCCGCTTGATGAGCAGCGGGTAGGGGTACGCGGACCTGGCTCGCTCGGGGGCGACGTTCGGCATTGGGCTCTCTCCTCGGCTTGCGCGCGCGTGTCAGGGGCGCGCGATCGTACGCATCCGACGCGCGAGGTCCGACGCGTACGCGCGAAGGTCCGACGCGGCGACGCCGCCGGGCACCGGCTCCGCGATCGGGAACGTGTCGAGCAGCCACGCGAGCACCGCCGGAGTGACCCCGCCGTCCTTCTGCGCCGCGGCGGCGAGGTGGACCTCGACCCGCAGCCCCGCGAGCTCGAGCGCGCGCACGTCCACCAGGTCGCGCAGCTCCTGCCGCCCGACGAGGGCGGAGAGCTTGTTGGCCATGACCTCGCCGAGCGAGTCCATGCGGACGCCGTCGACGAGCCGCTTCGGCTCGAGCTGCGGCGCTCGGTCGAGCGCGACATCGACCTTGATGGAGTGGTCGCGCGTCGCGATGACGTAGCGTCGGAAATCGGGAGACGCCTGCACGACGGTCACCTCGGCTTCGACGTCGGCGGCCGCTCCGCGGACGGCGGCGTCGCCGCGCGACATCTCGGCGGCGTCGGAGGTGAACAGGTCGAGGTCGTCGGTCGTGCGGTGCCGGAGGGTGAAGCCTGCGAGCACTGCGCCTCCCGTGAGGAAGAAGCCTGGCGCGCGCGCCTGGAACGCTCGGACGAAGGCGTCCTGCAGCGGCGTGAGGGCGCCGCTAGGCGAGGTAGCCATCGCTGCGCCAGGCCTCGAGGAGATAATCCCAGAACGCGCGCCGCCGGCCGAGCAACGGGCGCAGATCGGCGTAGCGTTCGGCCACCTCGGCTGGCGTCACGAACCGCCAGACGTCCGGATCGCGCGCCTCGCGCATGATCATGCCGACCAGCCGCGCCCAGTCGCCGCCGCGAGCCGCCACGAGCCGTGCGCGCAATTGCCCGACGGTGGTGTCCTCGCTCCAGAGGAAATAGGGCCGCACGTCGTCGGACGACAGGTCCACCGCGAGCGGGCGCGCCATGCGTCGAACGTGGCACCCGACCGCGTCGCCGGTCAAGCGAGCGCGCCCCGCTCACCCCTCGCGGACGCTGAGCACCGCCCTGCCGAGGCCGCGACGCCCGCCGCCCCGACGCGACGCCGTGGCCATGCCCCCGTGCTAGGGACGTCCCATGCCTGCGGCCTATTACGAGGATCTCGGCGAGGGGCGCTTCGCGCCGACCGGCGCCGCCGTCGGCCCCTGGGACGCCCGCTTCTGCCACGGCAGCCCCCCCGCGGCGCTGCTCGTGCACGCGATCGAGCGGGCGTTCCCGCGCCCCGACGCGCGGCTCGCCCGCGTCGCGTTCGACTTCCTCGGCCCGGTGCCGGTGGCGCCTTGCGCGATCCGCGCCGAGGTCGTGAGGCCCGGCGAGCGCATCGAGCTCGCGCGCGCCGAGCTGGCCGTCGGCGGACGCGTCGCGATGCAGGCGACGGCGTGGCGCATCGCCGCCTCGCCCGGGCGCGCGCCCGAGGTGCGCGATCTCCGGCCCGCGCCGACGCTGCCCGGGCCGCAGCCGCGCCCCACCTTCGGCGACGTCGCGTCGTTCGGCTACGGCGAGTCGCTCGAGCTGCGCTTCGTCGAGGGGGCGTTCGAGACGCTCGGCCCCGCGACCGTCTTCGCCCGCCCGCGCCTGCCGCTGCTCGCAGGCGTCGCGCTCTCGCCGCTCGCGCGGCTGCTCTTGCTCGTCGACTCTGCGAACGGCGTGAGCGCGGTGCTGCCGCCGTCGCGCTTCACCTTCGTGCCGGTCGAGCTCACCGTGAGCCTGCATCGCCTCCCGCGCACCGAGTGGGTCGGCATGCGCGCCGAGACCGTGGTCGACTCCGGCGGCGTCGGGCAGACGCGCGCCGACCTCTTCGACGAGGAGGGCTACGTGGGCACGGCGTCGCAATCGCTCTTCGTCGCGCCGCGCTGACGCCCATCGCCGCTCCACCCCAATACCGCCCATGGCCTTCCCCCCCTCGATCCGCACGTTCGCCGCATTCGCCCCGCGCCTCGACGCCGCGCGCACGCGCGTCGACGAGCTGCTCCGGAGCATGCCCGGCGACGCCACGCTGGAGAACGTGCGCGCGCAGCTCGCGTTCGCGCACGGCGAGACGCGCGGAGGCGCCCGCCCGAGCGAAGCCGCGCTCGCGCGCCTCAACTTCGGCATGGTAGCCGCGCGCGAGCTCTCGGACCTCGACGAGGCGCTGACCCGCGAGCTGGCCGCGCTCCAGGCGTTCCTCGACGCCTGGCCCGCCGACGCGAAGTCGTCGGGGTGAGGGCTGGGGGGCGCACCGAGGTAGGCGCGCGAGACTACGTCTCCTTGTCCGACTTGGCGATCGTAGCTTGAGGGGGTCAGGAGTGCAGATGACGAGTAGCCAGGGTCGAATCGCGCGGGCTGTCACTCGGGAGATCGAAGCTGGACTCCAGTCCGAGGATCCGGACGACTTCGAGTTGGCATCGGACAAGCTCGAAACCTACTCGCCGAGAGTTCGCGTCGGACTGCGCCTCGCTCGGATTCTCGGCACAGTCATGCTGTCCGCTCGGAATTCCTGGTTTCGAGAGCGCGCCGCGATAGCGATGAGCGCTGTCGCGACGTATCCCTGCGTCCGGTACTTGCTCGATGCGTTGAAGGCCGACGATGCCCGCGTGCGATCGCACGCAACGGAAGGTTTGGCTCGCATTCGCGCGGCGACTGCGATCCCAGCGTTGCGTCGCGCCCTGCGCGATTGTGACGACGAGGTGCGTCATTCGGCCGTGCACGCTCTCGCGGCTACGCCGGGCGGCCTCACAAGGACCGCTCTTCGCGGGGCTCTGCGTGACTCCTCGGAACACGTCCGGCTCGCTGGCGTGTGGGCCGTCCGGCCCCTCGCGCGTGCCCACGTCCTCCCCGATGGAGTCGCCCGTTCGATGTTGACGGCCCTCGCCCGCGCAGATTCGAGCGACTTGGTTCGCGTCACATCGACGATCGAGCTGCTCGACGCGAACGCGGTGGGGAGTGACCCCGTGATGCTGTGCGCTTTTCTCGGGTCGCAGCATCCCTTCGTGCGTCAGCGGGCACGCGGCTGGCTCGTCCGGCACGTCAGGCCAGACTTGGCGCCCCGCGTGCTCGAGCACCTGGCGACGCGAAGAGGCGACACTCTTCCCACGAGCGAAGCCAGGCAGGTCGTGAGGGCGTTCCGTCGGGCTGCCTGCGAGCGATGGTAGGTTCGGTGGAATCCAGTACCGCGCGCGAGCTCTCGGACCTCGACGAGGCGCTGACCCGCGAGCTCGCAGCGCTCCAGGCGTTCCTCGACGCCTGGCCCGCCGACGCGAGGTAGCCGCGGTGAGGGCTGGGGGGCGCACGCTGGCTCGATGCAGTTTGGCCGGCGACGGTGGGGGGTTGCC
>CAITLX010000549.1 GCA_903893335.1 uncultured delta proteobacterium
GACGCGACGCGCGGTAGAGGCCGAGCCTCACCTCGCTGCCGTCGAGCACCCCGCGCGGGTCGACCTCGACGCCATCGTGGCCGCGCCAGCGCCCCGAGAGACCGCGCACGTCGTAGCCGTGCGACCGGAACGTGGACTCGTCGATGGTGGTCAGGTCGAGCGCGCCGCGAAGCGCGTCGCACACCGGCGCTGTCGGTGAGAGCAGCGGCCGGTGGCTGCGGCACGTCAGCCCCTCGTAGACGAAGAGGCACGCCGGGGGATCGGCGATGACCGCGCCCGCGGCGTCCGAGAGGCGCTCCTCGTCCGACACCGCGTCGTAGGTCGAGGCATCGACGATGTGCCAGGCGACGCGCCGCTCGCCTCGCTCGACCCGCGTCGCGACCCGCCGCAACCGCGAGGCCTCCTCCTGCCCGAAATTGCCCTGCGGGCGGAACTCGAGGACGGTGCAGCCGTCGGGGATCTTCGCGCTCGCGGCCTCGAGGAACGCGAACTCGCGCATCTCGTAGAAGTCGACGTCGCGCTCGAACGCGAGGTAGACGAGCGGCGCCGCGACGACGCACGCGCCGAGCGCCACGCGCGCGCGGCGCGACCACGCGGCGAGGACGGGCGCGGACGCAGCGGCGAGCAGCACGATCGGCGGCAGGAGCTGCAGGTGGTAGCGCGTCTGCATCGCCCGCGTCTCGGGCACGGCGAACGACTGCACCGCGAAGAAGCACGCGAACCAGCCCGCGAGCAGCAGCGCGCGCCGGAGCGCGCCCCTGCGAGCGAGCGTCGCGGCCCCCAGGAGAGCGAGCGCCGGCAGAAAGGGCGGCGTGACGCCGGGCCAGAGCAGCGTGTTGCGCCGCGGGTCGAGGAACACCGCGAGCGCCACGGGGCCCGCGCCGAGCGCGTCGTTCACGAGCGCCGGCCCCCCGACGCGCGGGTTCTCGGCGAAGGCGAGGACGGCGGCGGCCGTCACGAGCGCGAACGCCCCGACCCGCCGCGCCCGGTCGCGCGGCCCGTCCGCCGAGAGGAAGATCGCGACGGCGTCGATCGGGTAGAAGATCAGGTTCTCCTGTCGGCTGGTGTAGGTCGCGACGCACAGCAGCGGGAGCAGCAGGAGGCAGACCGTGCGAACCGTCGTCGAGCGGTCGGTGACGGCGGCGTACAGCACGGTGAACGTCAGCGACGACGCGATGAACGACTGCACCTGCGAGGCGTCGCTGCACGAGAAGCGGATGTGGCTGGGGAGGAACGCGACGAGCGCGGCCGCCAGCAGCGCCGAGCGCGCGTCGCGCAGCACGTAGCCCGCGTGCGCGAAGAGCACGACCGGGCTCGCCACCGCGAGCAGGAAGTTGGTGCCGAAGATGACGCGCGGCAGCGAGACCGAGGGGCCGTGCGCGGTGAGCCAGGCCAGCGCCGGCCCGTCGAACACCTGCGACGCGAGCGGGAAGACCCGCATGTAGGCGTACACCCCCTCCATCTGCATGGGGCGCGCGATGAGGGCGCGAAGCAGCGCGCCGGCCAGCACGATCGCCAGCAGGGCGGAGCCCGTGCCGCGGGGCATCGCCCGCACCTGGCGCACGACGAGCGCGCCGATGAGCAGCGTGCCGAGCGCGGCGAGCACGACGCCGTCTTCGTAGAGCTCGAGCAGCGGCTGGAAACCGTCGAGCGCGGCCGGGTTCATGAGCGCGTCGCGTCCAAGCCCGCGCGGAGTAGGCTGGAGGCTCCAACGCGTCAACCGCGCGTCGGAGCGCCTGCGTCAGACGGCGTCGGCGTGCGCGGCCACGGCGTGGAGCTCGTGGCCGCCGTACAGATCGAAGTAGCCGCGCCGCATGCCGAAGCACTTGCGGGTCAGCGCGCAGCCGCGGCACGCGTCGGGCTTGACGAACTCGCCGCCGTCGTAGCCGTCGGGGATGTCGGCGGCGAACAGCGGGCGGCTGCTCTCGGGCACGAGGCACAGGGGGATGCCGCACATCGACTCGAAGCCGCCGATGTCCATCGAGCGCGCGCGCGCCTCGTCGATGGCCTCGAGCAGGAACGGGAGCACGTCGGCGTAGGCCGGCACGAGCGCCTTCTCCTTGGGCACGACGTCGCTCGACGCGCCGACGAACGAGATGTTGAGGAACGCGCGCGGCCAGCGCTCGGCGCAGAAGCGCACGAACGCCGGCAGGTCGGTGTAGTTGCCCTGCGTGATGACGAAGTTGATCGTCAGGTGCACGTCGGCGTGCGCGTGCAGGTTGTCGATGCCGAGCACCTGCTTGTCGAACGTGCCGGGGGCCTCGGTCATCGCGTCGCAGAGCTCCGCGTAGCTGCCGTGCAGCGACGCCTGCACCGACCCCATGCCGGCCTCGACGAGCGACGCGGTGAGCGCGGCGTCGGCGAGGCGTATGGCGTTGGTCTGGAGCGAGACGCGGTGCGGGCCGTGGTCGCGCGCGAGCCTCACGTACTCGACCAGGCGCGCGTTGAGCGTCGGCTCGCCCCCGGTGAGCGTGACCTGCTTGCCCGCCTGCGCGGCGCGCAGGATGACGTCGCGGATGAGGTCGTCGCCCGCCGGCGGCAGGTGCGTGGACACGAAGCA
>CAITLX010000550.1 GCA_903893335.1 uncultured delta proteobacterium
GCCGACGCGGCGCTCGATGCGATCGCCGTCGCGGCGGGGGGGGCGGTCGCCTCGACGGTGACCGTCGCGACGGCGGGTGCGGCGGCAGCGACCTCGGCAGGCGCGACCGCCACAGGCGAGGTCGGGCGGCGGCGCAGCCGGGGGGCCGCGAGCGCACCGACGACGATCAGCGCCGCCGCGCCGCCGAGCAGCCACGGCGCAGACCGTCGTCGCGACCGGGCAGGGGGCGTCGTCGTCACGCGCTCGGCGATCGTCTCCTCGTCGGTGCCCTTGCGCGCGGGGGCGCCCTCGGCGTCGCGCGCGTGGTGCAGCGGGAGGGCCACCACGGCGTTCGACAGGCTCGACGTCGCCGGGGTCGCGCTCGCGGTGCCCACGGGCGGGGGAGGAGCGGTCGGGACGCGGACGAGCTCGGTCAGGTGGTTGCGGCTCGTCTCGTTGGCCGCGAGCCACGAGCGCACCGTGTCGCGCTGCTGGGCGATCTCGACGCCGAGCAGCTGCTGCACGTACGCGGCGACCTCCTTGGTCGTGGCCAGCGCGCGCTCGGAGCGCGCGGCGCGCTCGAGCGCGTCGGCGAGCTCGGCGGCCGTCGACCAGCGCTTGGCGGGCTCGCGCTCGATGGCGCGCATGGTCACCTCGGCGAGCGAGCGCGGCACGCTCGGCTCGGCGTCGAGCAGGTGCGGGATGGGCTCGAACAGCACGCGGTGCAGCGTCTCGGCGTCGACCTCGCCCTTGAAGAGGCGGCGCCCCGCGAGCACCTCCCACAGCAGCGTGCCGGCCGCGAAGATGTCGGCGCGCCGATCGACGTCGCGTCCGCGCGCCTGCTCGGGGGCCATGTACGCGAGCTTGCCCTTGAGCTGGCCGGCGCGCGTGACCGAGATGCGCGCAGCGGCGCGGGCGACGCCGAAGTCGGTGATGCGGGCCATGCCGTCGACGCCCACCAGCACGTTCTGCGGCGACACGTCGCGGTGCACGATGCCGAGCGGCTCGTTGCGCTCGTCGCGAAGCTCGTGCGCGGCGTGCAGCCCGCCGAGCATGTCGAGCACGATGCGGATCGCGATGGCGATCGGGACGCGCGAGCCGGTGGCCGCGGCGCGGGCGAGCAGGCGCGCGAGCGTGTCCCCCTCGACGTAGTCCATGACGAGGAAGTAGTTGCCCTCGCTGGCGCCGACCTCGAGGATGCCGACGACGTTCGGGTGGTGGATGCCGGCGGCGAGGCGCGCCTCGTCGAGGAACATCTCGACGAACTCGTCCTCGCTCGCCAGGTGCGGGTGCAGGCGCTTGAGCGCGACGAAGCGCTGGAAGCCGCCGAGCCCCGCGTTGCGCGCGAGGTACACGGTCGCCATGCCGCCGGAGGCGAGCTCGGCGACGAGCTCGTACCGGTCCAGCCGCTGGATGGCTCCCAGCTCCAGTAGCTTCAGCGCGGGCAAGCTTCGCCTCTCACCGTCAGAAGCGTCCCACGGCAGCGATCGTGGCGCCATCGCTCCATGCCACGACGGGCACGACGCGCGGCTGCTGCGCGCTCGACGTCGAGGGCGCGGCCGACCAGTCGGTGAAGAAGAGGCCGAGCGCCGCCGAGGTGAGCGCGAGCCCCCCGGTCACGCCGAGCAGCACGTTGGTGCGCGACTGGCGCGAGAGGCCGTCCTGGTAGAGCGCGCAGGCCTCGCCCTGCCCGACGCACTGCTGGCGCACGCGATCGGCGCCTGGGTTGTTGCGCGTGTCGAGGGCGCTCCACACCGCGACCCCGCCGATGACGAGCGTGGCGCCGACGCCGAAGCCGAACACCGTGGGGGGAAGGCCGTGGCGCTCGGGGGTGGGCGCGACCGGGGGCGGTGGTGTGACCGGTGGGGGCGTCGGAGCGGGAGCGGGGGCGGGCGGCGGTGCCACGACGACCGCAGGTGGCTCGACGGGAGCGGGGGGAGGCTCGGGGGGCTCCTCGAGCAGGACGGTCGAGGTCACGCCCGCGGCGGCGTCGACCGTCTGCCTCGCGCTGTGGTCGTTCGGCCAGCCAGCGACGAGCTCGTGCGAGCCCGACTCGAGGTAGAGCATCGCGCGCAGGACGTCGTCGCCGAAGCCCGGCGCGACCTTGCCGTCGACGACGAGCGAGCAAGCGGGCTTGCAGGTGACGGCGACCGACGCGAGGTCACGCTCGTGCTCGGCGATGATCTGCGCCGCGTACGCGCTGAGCGCGGCGTCGTCGGGGTAGCGGGCGACGGCTGCGGCGGCGAGCGTCGTGGCGCGCGCGCGCTGCTTGGCCTCGCGGCGGCAGCGGATCGCGTTGCGCAGCGCCTCGGGGTTGGGCGCGTCCCGGTCGGCGTTCTCGAAGTGCAGCGCGGCCTGCTCGAGGTCGTGCGCCTTGTAGGCGCGGCGCCCCGCGTCGAACTCCTCGGCGGCGGCGCGGACCTTCGCGGGGTCGGTCGGCGCGGCACCTGCCGGACCGGCCGCCGAGAGGGCGAGCGCCGCGACGAGGACTGCCAGGAGTGGAGCCGGACGCACGGTCTGAAAATCGTCGCTCCCCCCCGTCGCTACGTCAACTCCCTGGAGGTCGATCGTTCGGGCGACCCGCGCCCACAGGGGCGCCAGGCCGCAGCGTCGGGGGCTCGGCGCGGCGCGCGCGGGCGCGCGGGGGGCTCAGGCGAGCTCGAGCAGGAGCCGCTCGGGGTGCTCGAGGTACGCGATGACCTCGTAGGCGAACGCGGCGCCGACGTGCCCGTCGATGAGGCGGTGGTCGAACGACAGCGAGAGGAGCATCACGTCGCCGATGACGATCGCGCCGTCGCGCACCACCGGCTTCTGCTTCATCTGGTGCACGCCGAGGACGGCCACCTCGGGGAAGTTGATGATCGGCGTCGCGAAGAGGCCCCCCTGCTTGCCGAGCGAGGTGATGGTGAACGTGCCGCCTTGCAGGTCCTCGAGCTTCACGCGGCCGGCCTTCGCGTCGGCGCCGAGGCGCGCGATCTCGACCGCGAGGTCGACGAGCGAGCGCTGGTCGGCGTCCTTGACGACCGGCACGACGAGGCCGGCGTCGGTCGAGGCGGCGATGCCGATGTTGTAGGTGCGCCGGGTGACGATCTCCTGGGTGGACTCGTCGAACGCGGCGTTGAGGCTGGGGTGCTTCTTCAGCGCGGCGACGACGGCCTTCACGATGAAGGGGAGAAACGAGAGCTTGGCGCCGAGGGCGGCGGCGGGCGCCGCGAGCTTGGCTTGCAGCGCCTTGAGCTCGGTGACGTCGCACTCCTCGACGAACGTGAAGTGCGCGGCGGTGTGCTTCGAGCGCGCCATGTTCTCGAAGATGCGCTTGCGCATGCCCTTGAGCGGCGTGCGCTCCTCGAGCGGGAGCGTGCCCGGCGCGCGACCCGCCGAGGGCCTGGCGGGCGCGATGGCGATGGGCTCGCGCGCTGCAGCGGGCGCAGCGACCGGAGAGGGCGCGGGTGCGCGCGCGCCGGCGACGGGGACGGCGCCGCGCACGTCGTCGCGCGACACGCGCCCCGCGGGGCCCGTGGGGGGCACGCGCGAGAGGTCGATGGCGAGATCGCGCGCGAGCTTGCGCGTGGCCGGCGTCGCGAGCGGCTTGGCGTTGAAGTAGGTCGACGCCGCCGGGGCTGCGGCAGCGGGCGCAGGCGCGGGGTTGCGCGCGCGCGAGAGGCTCATGCCGGGCAGATCCTCGCGGATGTCGCCGACGGCGGTGGCGGCGGGGCCGTCGGCCTTCGCGGGCGCACCCCGGGCGCCCGAGGGGGCGGAGGGGGCCGTCGCAGCGGACGCGGCCACGGCGCCGTCGAGCTCGAACACGACGAGCACCGAGTGCACGCGCACGACCTCGCCGACCGCGCCGCGCGTCTCGACGATCGAGCCCGACTTGGGCGCCGAGATGGTGACCGTCGCCTTGTCGGTCATGACCTCGACCATGGGCTGGTCTTCGCGCACCACGTCGCCGGGGGCGATGAGCCAGGTGACGATCTCACCCTCGGCGACACCCTCGCCGAGATCGGGCAGCTTGAACTCGTAACGCGCCAACTTGGCCTCCGTCGACGTCAGTACCGCGCCGTCTCGAGCAGCGCGGGCAGGATGCGATGCGCGAGCGGCAGGTACTCCATCTCGAGCGTGTACGGAAAGGGCGTGTCGAAGCCCGTCACGCGGACGGGCGGCGCCTCGAGGTGCAGGAACGCCTTCTCGTTGAGCAGCGCGATGATCTCGCCGCCGAAGCCGCACGTCTTGGGGGCCTCGTGCACGACGACGACGCGCCCGGTCTTCTTCACGCTCTCGACGATGGTCGCGATGTCGAGCGGCCAGAGCGTGCGAAGGTCGACGACCTCGCACTCGACGCCCTGCGCCGAGGCCTGGTTGGCCGCCTCGAGCGCCTCGTAGAGCATCGCGCCCCACGCGACGACGGTGACGTGCGCGCCCTCGCGGACGATCTGCGCCTGGCCGATGGGCACGGTGTAGTCCCCCTCGGGGACGTCCCCCTTGGCCGCGCGGTAGATGCGCTTGGGCTCGAAGAACAGGACGGGATCGGGGTCGCGGATCGCCGCGAGCAGCAGCCCCTTGGCGTCGTACGGGTTCGACGGGCAGACGAC
>CAITLX010000551.1 GCA_903893335.1 uncultured delta proteobacterium
CCGTAGCCGCCGGTGCCGCTGCCGCCGCTCCACGAGTTCCACCCGTTGGGCACGTCGTGCCCGGCGCCCGCGCGCTGGGGCCAGGGCGTCGTGCCGAGGTGCGCCGCGACCACGTCGGCGTAGTGCTCGAGCGCCTCGAGCGGATCGTGCGGCAGCGGATCGAGGTAGGCCGTCTCGGAGTCGACCGAGGCGCCCGGCGCGAGGGGCTTGCCGTGGAACACGAGCGCCGTCTCGGCCGCCCAGGTCGTGAACGGCGTGCGCCCGTCGGCGGTGGCGCGCGCGGCGGTCGAGTCGTAGGCGATGCCGAGCGTCGGCACCGAGCGCTCGAAGGTGAGGAAGCCGGCGACCAGCGAGCTCGCCGGGTCGTCGAGGTCGGCCACGAGGTGGTTCCAGTTCGACGCCGAGCTTCCGCGCAGGTGGATGGGCAGCGCGAAGCCGAGGCCGAAGGGAGGCGCATCGCCTGCGACGACCTGCGCGGTCGTGTCGAAGGCGACGTAGCGACCGTTCTCGAGGATGCGGTGGCGCGCCGGGTCGCGGCCGAGCACCAGCGCTCCTCCGTGCGCGGCCTCGACCACGAGCGGCGCGAGCTTGAGCAGGCGCGTCGTCGCGGAGCCCGCGTTGGTCGCGGTGAGCGTCGCCTCGAGGTGGCGCTGGCCCGGAGGCAGCGCGAGCGCGAGGCGCAGCGTGAGCCCCTCGACGGTCGCGGTGAAGGCGGAGGCGCCGTCGCGCGCGAGCGCGTGGCCGAACAGCGACACCGTGCGCCCCGTCGCCCCGTCGTCGACCAGCACGTCCGCCGTAGCCTCGACGAGGACGGTGCGCTCGCCGCGCGCGACGTCGAGCGTGCCGCGATCGAGGTGCACCGTGACCCGCAGATCCCCCTCGGAGAGCACCACGGTCGTGGGGTCGTCGACCGGCCCGGCGGCGCCCTCGGCCGCGTCGGACGACGCTCCGCAGCCGGAGGCGAGCGCGGAGGCGAGCAGGGGAGCGAGCGCGGCGCGACGGCGGTGCGGGAGCATGACCCCCGGAGCCTACCCGGTAGCGGGGGGGGCCGGGGGCCGTAGCCAGCGTCGCGGGGCGTCGGTTAGCCTCCGCGTTTCATGGACTCCGCCCTCGATCTCGCGATCTCGTTCGACACCGATCCGGCGCGCTACCGGCACTGGACGCTCGATTTCCCCGTCGAGCACGGAGGGGCCGTCGCGCGCCTCACGCTCGACGTGAAGCCCGACGGCGGGCTCGTGCCGGGCTACGCGCTCAAGCTCAACTCGTACGACCTCGGCGTGGACATCGAGCTGGCCGACGCGCTCACGCGGCTGCGCTTCGAGCACCCCGAGGCCAAGGCGCTGCTCTTTCGCAGCGCGCACCCCAAGGTGTTCTGCTCGGGCGCGAACATCTACATGCTCGGCACCTCGACGCACGCGTTCAAGGTCAACTTCTGCAAGTTCACCAACGAGACGCGCCTCGGGCTCGAGGAGCTGAGCGCGGACTCGGGCGTCGCGAGCCTCGCCGCCGTGGCCGGGGCGTGCGCGGGGGGCGGCTACGAGCTGTCCATCGCGTGCGACGAGATCGTCCTGCAAGACGACGGCTCGACGGCGGTGAGCCTCCCCGAGGTGCCGCTGCTCGGCGTGCTGCCTGGCACCGGCGGGCTCACGCGCCTGGTGGACAAGCGCAAGGTGCGCCGCGACCTCGCGGACGTGTTCGCGACGCTCGCCGAGGGGGTGCGCGGGCAGCGCGCGGTCGCGTGGGGGCTCGTCGACGAGGCGGTGGAGCGCAGCGCGTTCGACGCCGCGGTGCGCGCTCGGCTCGACGCGATGGTCGCGCGCTCGGCCCGGCTGCCGGCGCCGCCGATCAAGCTCGCGAGCAGCGTGCCGAGGCGCGAGGGGAGCACGCTGCGGTGGCGGTGGGTCACGCTCGCGCTCGACCGCGCCGCTCGCGTCGCGACCCTCACGATGCGCGCGCCCGACGCCCCGCCGCCGGCCACGTCGCAGGCGCTCGCCGCCGCCGGCGGCGACACCTGGGCGCTCGCCGCGTTCCGCGATCTCGACGCCGCGCTGCTCGAGCTTCGCACCAACGTGCCCGAGGTGGGCGTGGTCGTCTTGAAGACCGAGGGCGCTCCGTCGGCCGTGCTCGCGTCCGACCGCGCGCTGCTCGACCTCGCGCGCACCGACGGCCTCGCGCGCGAGATCGTGCTGCACACGCGCCGCGTGCTGCGGCGGCTCGACGTGACGTCGCGCAGCTTCTTCGCGCTGGTCGAGCCGGGCTCCTGCTTCGCCGGCTCGCTGCTCGAGCTCGCGCTCGCGGCCGACCGCTCGTACATGCTCGACGCGGGCGCCTCGTCGCCCACGCTCGCGGTCTCCGCGATGAACGCCGGGCCGCTCACGATGCTCCACGGCATCACGCGCCTCGCGTCGCGCTTCCTCGGCCAGCCGGGGCAGGCCGACCGGGTGGCCGCGGCGCACGCCCCCTTCGACACGCAGGCTGCGCTCGCCGCTGGCCTCGTCACCTTCGCGCCCGACGAGATCGACTGGGACGACGAGGTGCGCGTCGCGCTCGAGGAGCGCGCGAGCCTCTCGCCCGACGCGCTCACGGGCATGGAGGCGAGCCTGCGCTTCGGCGGCGTCGAGTCGATGGCGACCAAGGTCTTCGGCCGCCTGTCGGCCTGGCAGAACTGGATCTTCCAGCGCCCCAACGCGGTGGGGCCGCGCGGCGCGCTGACGATGTACGGCAAGCCCGAGCGCGCCGAGTTCGACTGGAAGCGGGTGTAGCGCGTGAGCCACTCGGAGCGAGGGTGTGAGCGCGTGAGCCGTTCGAGCAGAGCGCGCGAGCGCGCGAGCGACACGAAGCGATGGGGGGCGAGGGCATGAGCACGGTTCGCACCGACGACACGATCCCGAACAACGTCGATCTCGCCTCGGACAAGCGCTTGCAGCGCGCGCTCGAGCAGTGG
The DNA here is from genome assembly GCA_903893335.1 of uncultured delta proteobacterium. Lineage (GTDB taxonomy): Bacteria > Myxococcota_A > Polyangia > Polyangiales > Polyangiaceae > CAITLX01. The sequence continues at coordinate 2,945 of CAITLX010000551.1, forward strand.
CAGCCGAGCTTCCTCTCGTGGTGGCGCGAGATGGGGCCGCACGGCTTCCAGGCCGACGAGGTCTTCCTGCGCACGGCCGTGTCGGTCGAGCCCGACGGCTGGGCGCACTTCGACTACGTGAAGATGCCCGACTACCGCTGGGGCATCTTCCTCACCGAGCCCGTCGCGGGGCGCACCATCGGCTTCGGCGACGACCTGGGCAAGCCCGTCTGGCAGCAGGTGCCGGGCGAGCACCGCAACACGCTGCGCCGGCTCATCGTGACGCAGGGCGACACCGAGCCGGCGAGCGTCGAGCAGCAGCGCCTGCTGGGGCTCACCTGCCCGAGCCTGTACGATCTCCGGAACCTGTTTCAGGTCAACGTCGAGGAGGGGCGGCACCTCTGGGCGATGGTCTACCTGCTGCACTCGCACTTCGGTCGCGACGGGCGCGAGGAGGCCGAGGCCCTGCTCACGCGTCGCAGCGGCGACCCCGACCGGCCGCGCATCCTCGGCGCGTTCAACCAGCCGTGCGACGACTGGCTCTCGTTCTTCATGTTCACGTTCTTCACCGACCGCGACGGCAAGTACCAGCTGCTCGCGCTCGCCGAGAGCGGCTTCGATCCGCTCGCGCGCACGACCCGCTTCATGCTCACCGAGGAGGCGCACCACATGTTCGTCGGCGAGACGGGGGTGGGCCGCATCCTGCAGCGCACCGCCGAGCTGATGAAGCTGGCCAAGGGGGAGGACGTGCGCCCGCTCGGCGGCATCGATCTGCCGCTGGTGCAGCGGGCGCTCAACCTCTGGTACTCGCTGTCGCTCGATCTCTTCGGCGGCGAGATCTCGTCGAACGCCGCGAGCTTCTTCGCCTCGGGCTTGAAGGGGCGCGCGAAGGAGGAGTCGTTCGCCGACCACCGCGCGCTCGAGGGCAGCTACGCGCTCGAGACGGTGAAGGAGGGCCGCGTCGCGCGCGAGGAGGTGCCGCTGCGCAACGCGATGAACGAGGTGCTGCGCGACGCCTACGTCGAGGACTGCCAGCGCGGCGTCGACAAGTGGAACCGCATCCTCGCCGAGGCCGGCGTGGCGTTCACGCTCGTCTTGCCGCACCGCAGGTTCCACCGGCACATCGGGCTGTACGCCGACGTCTCGGCCGACCCGCGCGGCGAGCTGCTCTCGCGCGAGGAGTTCGAGCGCCGCAAGGAGGAGTGGCTCCCGTCGGAGGCCGACCGCGCCTACGTGCGCAGCCTCATGACGCAGCCGGTCTATGCTCCGGGCGAGATGGCCAACTGGATCGCGCCCCCGAGGCAGGGCATCAAGGGGAGGCCCGCGGACTTCGTCTACGTGCGCCGCGCGGAGGCATGATCGCGCGGGTCGACCGGGTGCGCGCCGAGCCGTTCGGCGCGTGGGTGCGCATCGACGCGGCCGAGTCGCTCGTGGCCATCGACCGCGCGCTCGCGCAGAGCGTCGGCATCGACGGCGGCGCGGCCTGGAGCGACGGCGCGGACGCGGCGCCGACGCGACCGCTCGAGGTGCACCTGGCCGTGACGGCGCGCTGCCCGAGCGGCTGCGAGGGGTGCTACCTCGACGCGCGCCCCGACGGCCTCGAGCCCGAGCGCGCCACACTCGAGGCGCGGCTCGACGTCATCGCGGCGGCGGGAGCCTTCACCGTCGCGTTCGGAGGGGGCGAGCCGATGTCGCGCGCCGACATCGGCGAGCTCGCGGCCTACGCGCGGCGCGTCGGCCTCGTGCCCGTGATGACGACCAGCGGGCTCGGCCTGGGCGCCGAGCGCGCCCGCGAGCTCGGCGCGTTCGCGCAGGTCAACGTCAGCCACGACGGCGTCGACGGCGCGTACGGGGCCGTGCGCGGCTACGACGGCGGGCGCGCGGCCGAGCGCGCCCTCGAGCACCTGCTCGCGGCGGGCGTGCCCGCGGGGGTCAACTAC
>CAITLX010000552.1 GCA_903893335.1 uncultured delta proteobacterium
CATCGCCTTCGTGCGGCTGCATACGCTCACCGAGGACGAGAAGACGTACCTCTTCCAGGCCAAGCTGCTGCTCTCGGGGCGACTCGCCGTGCCCGTCCCGCCCGAGGCGGGGGCCTTCTGGCAGCCGTTCCTCGTGGGCGAGCGGGTGCAGCGCTGGTCGGGGCAGTACCACTGGGGGCAGCCCGCGCTCCTCGCGCTGGGTTTGCTCGCCGGGGTGCCGCACCTCGTCTCGGCGCTCGAGGTCGCCGTGACGGTCTTCTTCGCCGGGATGCTCGGCGAGGCCTGCACCGACGACCGACGCGTCGGCGTGCTCGGCGCGCTGCTCGTCGCCACCAGTCCGCTGGTCGTGCTGACGGGCAGCACGCTGCACAACGCCAACCTGAGCGCGGCCTGCGCGATGGCTGCCCTGTGGGGGCTCGTGCGGCTCGCGCGCGGCCCGAGCGTCGCGGCCACCCTCGCGCTCGGGGTCGGTACGGGCCTCGCGCTCCACGGGCGGCTGCAAGAGCAGGCGACGCTGCTGCTGGGCGCAGGCGTCGTGCTCGCGCTGCGCGAGCGGCGCGCGCTTCCCGCGCTCGCGCGCAGGCTCGCTCCCGCCGCGCTCCTCGTGCTCCCGTTCGCGGCGCTCCTGCCGTGGCTCGCGTACGGGGTGTCGGGCTCTCCCTGGCGCAACGGCTACGCGATGTTCAACCAGGGGCACGGCTGGCTGACGTTCGGCTTCGGCGCGGGCCCCTTCGGCAACGCGCACACGCCGGCCATCGCGGGGGCCAAGACGCTCGCGGCGCTCGTGCGCGTCGCGTTCTACCTGACGGGCGCGCCGCTCGTGCCGCTGCTGTTCGCCGCGTCGCTGGCCCTCGGGCTCGAGCCTCGCCGCCGCCTCGCATCCCCGGCCGTCGCCGTCGCCCTGTACGGCGCCGTCTATTTCTTCTACGCGGGCACCTCGATCCACGGCACAGGGCCCGTCTACTACGCCGCGCTCGCCCCCGTGCTCTGCGTGTGGGCCGCTGCGCTCGCCGTCGCGCTGCACGATCGGTGGCTCGCGCCGCGCGCCGCCACGCGCCGGGCCGTGCCCGCCGTCGTCGTCGCCACGCTGGCCGTCTCGGCCACCGTATTCGTCCCGCCGCTGCTGCTCGAGCTTGGCCGCGCGAGCGACGCAGCGTCGCAGTGCGAGCGCCTCGTCGAGAGCCGTGGCATCACCCGCGCTCTCGTATTCGTGCGGCCCGGCACCGAGCGCGGCCGCGCGTGGACCGACTGGATCCCCATGCCTTCGCCCGATTTCGACGACGCCGTGCTCTACGCCAACTCCGAGTCGGCGCTCCGTGACGCCCCCGTCGCGCGCCGCTTCGGCGAGGGGCGCGCGATCTACCTCGCGCAGTGCCTTCGCCGGAAGGAGCCGACGCTGGAGCCCTACGACCCCTTCGCGCAGGCGGTTGACGCGCGCGAATCGGGGGCCACGCCGTGACGGGCGCCGAGGTGCGCACGAGGCTGCGGGGCGCGTGGGGCGGCACCCCGGGCCGCGTGCTGCGCGTGGTGCTGGGCGTGCTCCCGCTCGTCTGGATCGCGCGCCGCGTCGAGGTCGCGACCGTCGCGCACGACGCCGTGGCGATCGGGCCGCTCGGCCTCGCCGCGGGGTTCTCCATGATGCTCGTGTCGATCACGGCCGGCACGTTGCGCTGGCAGGTGCTCATGCGGGCGTACGGCGCGCGCGAGCTGCCGTCGTTCTACGCGCTCTTGCGCCACGCGTTCGTCGGCTTCTACTTCAACGTGCTGCCGAGCGGCGTCGCGGGCGACGCGCTGCGCGGCGTGCGCGTGGCGCGCTACCTCCCGACGCCCGCGGCCTCGTACACCGTCGTGGCGCTCGAGCGCATCGCGGGGCTGGTCGGGCTGCTGGTGCTCGCGCTCGCCGGAGCGCTCACGGGCAACGAGCTGGGTGACCCGCTGGTGGCCTTCGCCTTCCGCGCCGCCATCGGGGGCGGCGTCGCGCTCTCTGCGCTCGCGCTGGCGATGCCGTGGGTGCTCGCGCGGCGCCCTGCGTGGCGCGCGGCGGTCGCGCGCATCCCCGTCGCCGGGCCCATCGTCGCCGCCATCCCTCCGGCGCAGTCGTCGTCGGGGCTCGTCTGGGCGGTCGTGCTCTCGCTCGTCACGCAGGGCACCGCGGTGATGGCGATGGTGTTCCTCGTCGGTGCGCTGCTCGACGGCCCCACGGCGCTCGCGTGCGCGCGCGTGACGCCCATGGCCATCCTCGTCACGTACATCCCGCTGACGCCGGGAGGCATCGGGCAGCGCGAGTTCGTCTACCAGTACCTCTTCGGGCTGGCCGGCGTGCGGCGCGAGACCGCCGTCGCGTCGTCGCTGCTCTACTTCACGCTTCAGCTCGGGCTCGTGGCCGTCGGAGGCCTCTACCACCTGGTCGAGCGAGCCGCCGACGCGAAGGCCGGCGAGGGCTGAGCGCCGCGCCACGATGTCGCCACAGCACGCCCTGAGCGCAGACGCGCGCCGCGCGCGCGAGCGCGCCCTGTGGGCGGTCGCGGCGGCGGCGGTGCTCGTGCACCTGGTCGCGCGCGTGTGGCTGCTGCGCGAGGGGCGCCTCTTCGCGTGCGAGGACGACCCGTACCGCGCGTACCTCGCGCACCTGCTGGCCACGGGGCACCGCGTTCCGGGCGCCTCGTACTGGCTGCTCGGTCAGCTCGGCTTGCTCGGGGCGCTCGAGTGGGCGGGCGTGCCCACCTTGATGGCGGGGCCGCTGCTCTCGTCGGCGTCGATCGTCGCGCTCACCGTCGGGCTCGTCGAGCTCGTGCGCGGCGCAGTGCCCGCCGACCTGCGGAGCGGCGCGAGCGCGGCGATCGTGATCCTGGTGGCGGCCTCGCCGCTCACCCTGCTCCTCGGGGCGTCCGCGCTGCCCGAGGCGGTGGCGACGGCGCTCGTGGTCGGCGCGTTCGCCGCGTGGGTGAGGCAGATGGGGGGCGGGGGGCGGTGGTTGCTGGTCGCCGCCGGCCTCACGCTCGCGTGCGCGACCTGGGTCCGCTACGCGGCGTGGCCTGCGGCGCTCGCGTTTCCGCCGCTCGTCTACGCTGCGGGGCGCGCGCGGCGCGAGGGGCGGGGGCGCGCGGCGCACGACCTGCTGCTCGCGCTGCCGGCCTGGTACGGCCCCGTCGCGTGGCTCGTGTTCCAGGGGATGGTGCATCGCAGCCCGTTCGGGTTCGCGCTCGCGCTCGATTTCGCCGCGCGCGTCGCGTCGGGGGGAGGGCCGTCCCCCGTGCGCGTGCTCGAGTCCCGCGTCGACGCCATCGTCGGGTGGATGCCCGTCACGCTCGTCTGGGCGCTGCTCGCGGTCTGGCTCGAGCGGGGCAGGCTGCGCGCGCACGCCCGCGTGGCGCTCGTCGTCTGGTGCCTGGCGCTGCCGTCGCTCATGGAGATCGCGGTCGGCGTCGAGCTGGGGACCTTCCCGGCGCGCTTCGCGTACCCGCTCGAGATCGCGCTCGTGCCGCTCGCGGCCGTCGCGATCGCGTCGGCGGTCTCGCGGCCGAGGGGGGGCCTCGTCGCCATCGCGGTCGCCGGGCTCACCACCGTGCAGGTCGCGCTCGGTCCGTGGCGGCCCGCCGACATGCTCGACGCGAGCAGCGCCCGAGCCGCCTGGTTGCTCTCGCGCGGCGCGTTCGAGCGCGAGCTTCGCACCGGCAAGCTGCTGGTCGAGCGCATCACCCCGCGCCCGCCGTACGGTTGGGCGGCCATCGGCGTCGCGCGCGGCGAGTGGGGCCGCACGCTCTTCGGCACCCGCCTGGCCGACGGATGGCACTTCGTCGACACCACGCGCGACGACGAGGTCGGCCGCGTGCTGCCGCGCGACCTGCCCGAGTACCTCGCCGACGCCGACGTCCGCGCGATGTGGCTCGTCACGCCCGGCGCGCGCGCCGAGGCACACGCGGCGTGGCCCGACGCCGAGGTGACGGTGGTCGGGCGCGGCGTCCTCGTCGCGCGTCCCGCCTCGCGCTAGCGACCCGCCCGAGCGCGCCGTGGGCGCTCCGTTCGAAATGCCGGCCCCCCCGGGCATTCGTGGTAAAATTCGAACATCGATGACGTTCTCGCCGACGACCGCCACGCGCCTGCTCATCGTCGACGACGAGCCGGGCCTGCGAGAGATGCTCCGCATCCTCTTCCGGCGTGAGGGCTATGACGTCGTCGCGCAGCCGGGGTTCAAGCTCGCCGCCGAGGCGATCCGGCAGAGCCCGACGCCGTTCAACATCGTCCTGACCGACCTGCTCATGCCCGACGGCTCGGGGCTCGACGTCCTGTCGAAGGCCAAGGAGCGCCACGCGTCGACGCAGGTCATCGTGATGACCGCGCACTCCACGGTCGAGGCGGCGGTCGACGCGATGCGCCGCGGCGCCTACGACTTCATCACCAAGCCGTTCGGCAACGCCGAGATCGGCGCGCTCGTCGCCAAGGCGCTCGAGAAGGGCGCCATCGTCGCCGAGAACGAGCGCCTGCGCGCGAAGGTCGCGCACCTCGAGAAGCCCGAGCTGTTCGGCGCAGGCCCGGTCGCCCGCAAGCTCGCCGACGACGTGCGGCGCTTCGCGGCGGTGCCGACCACGGTGCTCATCACCGGCGAGAGCGGCGTGGGCAAGGAGCTCGTCGCGCGCGCGCTGCACGACCAGAGCGAGCGGCGCGGCAAGCCGTTCCTCGTCGTCAACTGCGGCGCCTTGCCCGAGGCGCTCATGGAGAGCGAGCTGTTCGGCCACGAGCGCGGCGCCTTCACCGGCGCGCACCGCTCGACGCTCGGCATCTTCCGCGAGGCCGAGGGGGGAACCGTGCTGCTCGACGAGGTCGGCGAGCTGCCCGCGGCGCTGCAGGTCAAGCTGCTGCGCGTGCTGCAGAGCCGCCGCGTGCGCCCCGTCGGCGGCGCCAACGAGCTCCCGGTCGACGTGCGCGTGCTCGCGGCGACCAACCGCGACGTCGAGGCCGAGGTGCGCGACGGCCGCTTCCGTCAGGACCTCTACTACCGCCTCAACGTCATCCGCATCCGTGTCCCGGCGCTGCGCGAGCGCCGCGAGGACGTCGCGGCGACCGCCGAGCGCTTCGTGCACCGCTTCGCGCTCGAGCTCGGCAAGCCCGTGCTCAGCCTCGAGGCCGACGCCATCCGCGCGCTCGAGGCGTACCCGTTCCCCGGCAACGTGCGCGAGCTCGAGAACATGATGGAGCGCGCGGTGGCGCTCGCGTCGTCGTCGGCGATCGGCCTCGGCGATCTTCCGCCCGAGGTCAGCGGGTTGTCGGCGAGCCCGTCGCCAGCGCTCGCGCAGCTCCCCGAGGAGGGTTGCGTGCTCGACGCCGTGCTCGGCGAGCTCGAGCGGCGGCTGATGCTCCAGGCGCTCGAGCGCACCGGCGGGGTGCGCAAGTCCGCGGCGCGCTTGCTCGGCATCTCGTTTCGTTCGATGCGTTACCGGCTCGAGAAGCACTCGCTCGACATCGGCGGCGACGACGACGCCGACGACGACAGCCTCCCGGGAGACTCGCGCATCGGCCGCCTGGCGCCGCCTGGCTCGCGGTGACGCGCAGCGCCCCCGCTACGCAAGGAGTTGCCACGGCCGGTGGGGTCGGGGTCGCGACCTCGATGACGTTTCGCGGACTTCGGCGCGGCCGAAGGCGTCGGGCCGAGTGGCACATTCGATGCTAGGCGTAACCATGTCCGGAGACCACGGAGCCATGATGAGACCCAGGCAGGTTCGGTGCGGCGCCAACGCGGGGTTCACCCTCGTCGAGCTGATGGCGGTGGTGGCGATCGTCGCCGTGCTCGCGACGCTCGCGGGCGTCGCCTACCGGCGCTACATCATCGCCGCGCGCAGCAGCGAGGCGACCTACATGGTCGGGCAGATTCGCTCCGCCGAGGAGTCCTACCGCAGCGAGACGCACCAGTACCTCAAGGTGAGCGACTCCTGGGGCTCGGGCGTGCCGGCCGACTCCGACTACTTCCCGACGTCGCCCTCGGCGACGAAGACGGCGTGGCCCGACGCCACCTGCTCGGCGGGGTTTGGTTGCACGCACTCCGACCGCCAGCGGTGGATGCAGCTGGCGGTTCGCTCGGACGGGCCCGTCGGATACGGCTATTGCGTGACGGCCGGGCTGGCGCAGTCGAGCGCGCCGCCCGGAGGGCACCCCGGCGTGGGCTTCCCGACGCCGACCGAGCCCTGGTACGTCATCGAGGCGGCGGGGGACGCAGACGGCGACGGTCGCCGCTCGTACGTGATGGGGTCTTCGTTCTCGGGCGATCTCATGGTGGTCGGGGAAGGCCTGTGAGCGCCGGCGTGCTCCCGTCGACGCTCGAGCCGACGCGACCGGAGCCGTGAGCCGCTCGTGCCCTCCTGGTCCCCTTCGCCGCTCGAGGCGCTCGTCGCCGTCGCCATCGGGAGCTCGCTGCTCGCCGTCGCGGTGCCCGAGTTCCTGGCCGATCTGCGCGCGTCGCGCCTCGCCGAGCCCGTCGACGGCCTGAAGCGCATCGGCGAGGGCGCGCTGGCGTACGCCGCCGTGCACGGGGTCGCGGAAGCCTTCCCCGGGCCCGTGGCGCTCACGCCAGCGGAGATCCCCCGCGCGCGCCGGCTCGACGATCCTCCGGGCGCATGGGGGCACCCGACGTGGCGCGCCCTCGGTTTCTCGTTCGATCACCCGCACGCCTTCGGGTTCGCCTTCGACAGCAGCCTCGGTCCCGGGCTGTCTCGTTTCCGCGCGACGGCGCACGGCGATCTCGACGGCGACGGGGTGGTCTCGACGTTCGAGATCGAGGGGAGAGCCGACGCGTCGGGTGCTACGCTGCTGCCCGGCATGTTCGTCGATCGCGAGGTCGAATGAGGCGCATCTTCGTCGGCTCCGCCCTGCTCGTCGCGTCGGTGGTCACGATCGGCGCCGTGCGTCCGCGGCTCGCGGCGACGGTGCACCACGTGAAGGCCACCTCGGACGTCTACGCGCTCCCTCCGCCCGAGATGCTCCCGGCGCTGTCGCTCGGCTGGCGCGCGGCGCTCGCAGACCTGCTCTTCGTCAGCACGATCATCTCGTACGGCATCCACGGCGAGGAGCACCGCCGCTTCGAGTTCGTGGGGCGGTACCTCGACAGCGTCCTCGAGCTCGACCCGTCGCTGCGCGACGTCTACCGCTTCGCCGACACGCTGCTCATCTACCAGCCCTCTGGC
>CAITLX010000553.1 GCA_903893335.1 uncultured delta proteobacterium
CAGGGGCAACACGTGATGGTGCCGATCGGCCCGAAGGCGCGCTACCTGCACCACGCGCGCGACTACGGCGGCGTCGTCGAGGATCAGCTCGCGCACCTCGCGTCGCTCGGCTGGCTCGACGGGCTCCCCGCCCCCGCCGCGATCCCGCGCGCCCCCGACGCGTTCGACCCGAGCGACGGCACGCTCGAGGCGCGCGCGCGCGCCTACCTCGACATCAACTGCGCCCATTGCCACAACCCGCGAGGCACCGCGGGCGTCACGAGCCAGCTTTTCCTCGACGCCGCGAGCGCGACGCCGCTGAACCTCGGCGTCTGCAAGCGCCCCGGCTCGGGCGGCAGCGATCTGGGCGGCAAGTTCGATGTCGTGCCCGGCTCGCACACGCAGTCCATCCTCTGGTTTCGCCTGTCGAGCACCGAGTCGGGCAAGATGATGCCGCTCCTCGGCCGCACGCTCGAGCACACCGCCGGCGCCGCGCTCGTCGCCGACTGGATCGACGCGATGCCCCCGCAGGCGTGCGAGTAGCGCGCGGGCGCGCTGCCCCGTGCGCGCCCCACGTCGGCGAGCAAGTCCGGTAGACTCCGCGCGGTTCGCCGACGCCCGCCCCGACCCGTGCAAGCAGCATCATCCCTCTCGCCGCCCGTCGCCGCACCGAGTCGCCTCGCCGCGCTCGACGGCATCCGAGCGCTGGCGATCCTCGGGGTGTTCGTGTTCCACACCACGTCGATCTCGGGCTACCCCCTCGACTGGCTCGGGCCCTTCGCGACGCCGGTCGTGTCGGGGTGGATGGGCGTCGATCTCTTCTTCGCCATGAGCGGGTTTCTCATCACCCGGCTCTGGCTCGACGAGGAGCGCGCGCAACCGGGCGAGAGCGCGGGCACCCGCGTGAAGCGCTTCTACGCGCGCCGGTCGCTGCGCATCCTGCCGCTCTACTACTTCACGCTCGCGGCGTTCGTGCTGCTGCCGCGCGTCGCTTCGCTGCCGACGCTCGCCCCCTTCGCTGCGCGCGTGGCGCGCCACCCGATGGCCCTCGCGCCCTACGCGCTCTTCTACGCGAACTACGTCAAGTTCGGCGGCGACGGCCCGCTCGCGGTGCGCTGGTCGCTCTGCGTCGAGGAGCACTTCTACCTGCTCTGGCCAGTGGTGCTCTTGCTCGTGCGCGACCGGAGGCGACGCCTCTCGGTCGCGGCGTTCGCCTGCGCGGCGCTGCTCGCGGTGCGCAGCCTGGGCATCGAGTACGGCGGCCACCGCACAGGCTGGGCGAGCTACTCGATGGTGCGCTACGCGTCGCACATGCGCATCGACGCGATCCTCTGGGGTTGCGTCGCGGCGCTCGCGTTCGACACGCTCGTGGCGATGCCCCGCGCGCGGCGCGGCGCGCTCGCGCTGACGGGCGCCGCCATGGCTGCGCTCGTCGCGTCGGGCGAGACGAGCGTGCTGCACGCGCCGACCGTGCTCGGCACCGGCCTCGGCTCGTCGCTGCTCGCGGTCGTCGCGGCGCTCGTGTCGGCCGAGGTGGCGGCTGCGCCGCGCTCGTGGCTTGCGCGGGCGCTCGCTCTGCCGCCGCTGCCGACGCTCGGCTTTCACTCGTACGCGATGTACCTCGTGCACCCGCTCGCGATCGATCTCGCGGTGAAGGCGGTGTTCGGCGGCGTGACCGAGCCCACCCTGCGGCACTGGGTGGGCACGCTCGCGCTCAGCATGGCGCTCGCGCTGCTGGTCGCCGTCGCGCTCCACGCGACGGTCGATCGGCCCTTTCGCGCGCTGCGCGCGAGGCTGCGTCCAGGCTGATCGGCTGCCCGGCTTGAAAGCCGAGGCAGCCGGATGGAGAGAGAGCGCCGACTGCCGGCCAGATTGGGCTGCCCCGGCTTGAAAGCCGAGGCAGCCGGCGGGAGAGAGAGCGAGGCGAGGGCGCGCGCTATCGGACGTCGAAGGCGGCGTTCATCCGGGCGAGCACGCCCTTCTCGTCGCGCGAGGTCTTCGGCGTGAGGCCGAGGAAGCCGCCTGCGGCGTCGGCGACGAGGCGCGCGCGCGACATGAGCTGGCTGCGCATCGCCTCGCGCTCGTCCTTGGTGAGCGCCTCGGAGAGGCCCTGGATGTACAGGACCCACGCCTCGAGCATCGCGCTCGCGGGGCGGTGCGCGAGCCACGCCTCGAGCAGCGCGTAGTCCACCGAGCCGGGCGCCATCCCCGCGCCCGCCGCGACGTCGAGCACGGCGCGCCGCTCGGGCGCCTGGATCGCGCCGTCGGCCCACGCGACCTCGACGAGCGGAACGAGCGCCAGCGTCGCGAGCAAGTCGGCGTGGAGGTCGAGCTTCACGAGGTGCGCGAGCACGGCCTCGTTCGTGATGCCGGAGACCTCGCTGAGCGCCGCCTGCGTGTGCGCCATGCGCTCGAGCTCGCCGCGCTTCGCGACGAGGACGGCGTCCTGCTTGGCGAAGAACTCGTCCTCGAGCCGGCGGGCTCGCTGCACCAGGAAATCGAACTCGCTCATTCGGGAGACCTCTCGGAAGATGGTGGTCGGGTGCTTCGACGGAGGCGTGGCTCCGCTCGCGTGCGGCCCCCCGGGCCCGTGGCACGTCGCCGCGAGGGTATCGACTCCCGCGCGCTCGCGCGAGAGGGTCGTGTGCGGG
>CAITLX010000554.1 GCA_903893335.1 uncultured delta proteobacterium
CGAGCTCGCGCGCGGCTTCGGCGGCGAGGCGGAGCCGGTCTCGCTCACGCGCTGCGACGGGCGCCCCGCGACGCTCGCCGTCGAGCGGCTCTCCATCCTCGCGCGCCCCGCGAGCGCGGCGCGCCCCAAGCTCCCGACGACCCCCGTGCGCCACCTGGCCCACGGCAAGGAGTGGGCGCCGGGCGTCAAGCTCGTCGAGCCCGCGCTCACGACCCGCTTGCAGCAGGTGGTCGATCACTTCCACGCCAAGCGCATCGCCATCGTGTCGGGCTACCGCCCCGCGAGCCTCGGCAGCTTCCACCAGTCGGCGCGCGCGCTCGACTTCAAGGTCGAGGGCGTGAAGAACGAGGACCTCGTCGCCTACTGCCGCACGCTGCAAGACACGGGCTGCGGCTACTACCCGAACAGCAGCTTCGTGCACCTCGACGTGCGCCCCGCGCACACCGGCCACGTCTACTGGATCGACGCGTCGGGCCCCGGCGAGTCGCCGCGCTACGTCGCCAGCTGGCCGGTCAAGGGGGAGACGACGCGCTCGCTCGACATCCCGCGCCCCGACCCCGCCGCGCCGGTGGACGAGAACACCCACCCCGACGCGACCTCGCCCCAGCTGCCCCCGGGCTCGAGCGACACCAAGGTCGACGCGACGACGACCGCGCCCGACGAGGCGAGCCCCGTCGACGACGCCGCGCCGCAGAACTGAACGCACCCGCGGAGAGCCGGCCCCGCGACGCTCAGTCGTCGCGACGGCCGGAGCCGAGGATGCGCAGCAGAAACAGGAACAAGTTCATCAGGTTGAGGTACAGCCCGATGGCGGCGCCCACCGCGTCGCGCTGGCTGGGGTCGCGCGCGAGCCTCGCGGTGTCGTAGAGCACGTAGCCGCCGAACAGCAGCACGCCGGCGCTCGCGATGGCGAGCGAGAAGGCCTGCCCGCCGACGAACATGGAGAGCAGGCTCGCGCCGATGAGCACCCACAGGCCCATCGACAGGAAGCCGCCGAGGAACGAGAAGTCGCGGCGCGAGCCGAGCGCGTAGGCCGAGAGGCCGACGAAGCCGGCGACCGCGAGCAGGAAGGCGTCGCGGATGGGGGACGCCGAGAGCGTGTGGCCCTGCGACGCCGAGAGCTGCGCCCAGAAGAGCGCGGGCCCGATGTAGACGCCGCTGAGCCCCGTGGCGCCCATCAGCGCCGCGACGTTGAGGCCCGGCTTCTCGCGCACCGCCGACGCGAAGAAGAACGCGCCGAGAAACAGCATCGGCCCGACGAACCAGTGGTTGGCGAAGAAGGCGACGAGCGGCGGCACCGCGACGCTCTGGCCACGCCCGACCGGGACGAAGGTCTGCGAGACGCCGGCGCCAGCGTTGAGGGCGACCGCCGCGCCGAGCGCGGCGGTCACGACGCTGCCGGTCAGCAGCAGGTAGACGCGGCGCAGGAACGCGAGCCGCTCGGCACGCGCAGCGTCGCCGGCGACCGCGAAGGGAGAGGTGGGAGAGCGGAACGGAGCGTCCATACGTCCGTTCAGGGTAGTCACCCTCGGGGGGTCGTCAATGCGCCCCCGGGTGCCCGACTCAGGGCAGGCGAGGCGCCAGCCAGGCGACGAGCGGCGCGCAGGCTCGAAGATCGACGCCGAGATCGGCGCGCGCCGCGAGCAGCGCGAGGCCCGCGGCCACGAGCCCACCGGCCGCCGTCGCGACGATGCCTGCGGCTCGCGCGCCGCTCGCTCGGTCGCCGCCGGAGGTGACCGCGACGACCGCCGCGAGGGCGACGGCGAGATCGACCACGACGCGGCGGGTCGCGAGGTCGAGGCCCGGGCCGGAGAGCAGCGGGAGCACGACGAAGCGCGCCGCCGACACCACGAGCGCGAGGAGCACGGCAACCGCGAGCGCGCCGCGCGCCGAGGGCGCGTGCACCCGCGCGGCGACGCTCGCGACGACACGCGCCGCGACCGCCGCGAGCGCGAGCCCG
>CAITLX010000555.1 GCA_903893335.1 uncultured delta proteobacterium
ACCCGAGGCGACTTCGCCGAGGCAGCCGCGCGCACGTCGAGCGCCGCGGCGGTGACGTACACCCGCTCGCCGGCGTCGGAGCGAGCCGCCGGGGCGAGCAGCGCCACGGCGACGCACGTCGTCAGCCCGGCCGCGACGCGCGAACGCGTCGGCCCGCGAGAGGTCCCACGCACCACGCAGCGATGATCCCACGGGCGCGCGAGACGGGTCAACGCGCCCCTCGCGCGCGCCAGGGTCACAGCGCGTGCGCGCGGCGCATCGCGGCGACGGCGTCGTCGCACGCCGGCAGAGCGGCGCCCGCGGCCTCGACCTGCGCCTTGGCGTGGTCGGCCTGCTCCTCGAGCAAGCGCAGCCGATCGGCCTGCCCGGGGCGCGCTACCTTTTGCTCGATCTCGGCGAGCAGCGGCGCGAAGCCGGCGCGCGCCTCGTGCTCGAGCCTCGCCCCCTCGGCGGCGAGGCGGTAGACGTGCGCGCAGCGATCGCGCGCGGCGCAGACGTCGGCCACGGAGCAGGCGACGCTCGCGAGCGCCTCGGCCGGCGCGGCCTTCTCGACGATGGGCGCGGCGCGCGCGACCTCGACGGCGCGCAACACCCGCGCGGCCTCATCATGCCCCGCGTCGCGGCACCCACCTGCCAGGCACGCGAAGAGCACGAGCCCTGGCGCGCTCCTGCGCAGCCCTCGCAACGCCGGTCAGTCCGCCGCCTTCGGCGGCGGCCCCATCTGGATGCGCTCGCCGATGTACGACCCGATGAGCGTGAACAGCACGCCGATGGCCGCCATGATGATGTACATGAACGTCGGCATCGCGCGCACCGTCTGGGTGTGCACCAGGTAGATCGCGGCGGGGATCGCGACGAAGAACGACGCCACGACCGGCTCGATGAAGGTCTTGCCCGGCGAGATCATGCCGACGAGCAGGCCTCCGACGAACCAGACGGGGATCGACATGATCATGCCGTTGCTCCCCTCGAAATCGAGCGCCGGCACGAGCATCGGCAGGCCGACGAGCAGCTCGGCGGTGAGCGCGCCCTGCACCACGAGCGAGATCAGCATCCACTTCATGCTGAACCCCTCCTGCTGGTAGCGGCGCTCGTGCTCCTCCTCGCGGGTGCGCGCGCGCGTCACCTGCTCCATCTTCGCGCCGCACGAGACGCAGCGGTGGCTGGCCGGCGGGGGGTTGTTCTTGAACCCGCAGGACGGGCAGACGACGGGCTTCGACTTCGCTGCGGCCATGGTCGGTGGGCGAGCCTACTCCAGTGGCGCTCCCGAGCGCTACCTTCGTGGTGCGGCAACGCCGCGCTGCCCCCGCTCGCCGAAGCGGCGTACGCTGCGGACGCTCGCGCCGATGCCGCCCGCCTTCGACCCCTCCGCCGACGCCGACCTCGCGGCGCTCCCCCCGCCGCCTCGCCGCGGGCGCGCGCTCGCCCTCGGGTTGCTCGGGGCGACCGGCCTCGCCGCGGCGTGCGTCGCGATCGGCGTGGCCGACGAGGCCCGCTACGCGCTCGGCCCCGCGACCCCGCGCGATCTCGGCGCGCTCGCGCAGGCGCCCGCAGACCCGCGCGCAAACGGCGGTTTCGTTCGTGGTTTCGGGAGGTTGTCCGAGCGTGGGGCGGTCCGCTACGGGCGCCCGTTCGAGCAGGACACCTTCCGCGTCGCCGCCGTCGAGGGCAGCCCGCGCCTCTGGGTCGAGGTGCGCCTGCCCGGCGGCATCGAGCCCCCCGGCTGGCTCCCCCCGACGACGTTCGTCGGGCGCCTCGTGCCGCTCGCGCACGCGGGGCTCTCGCACCGCGGGCTCGCCGAGGCCGTGCGCGCCGCGTCGGGCGCGGCGGTGCCCGAGGGGGCCGCGCTGCTCGTCGACGGCGCGACGCCGGCTGCCTCGCGCTGGGCGCTGGGCCTCGAGGCCGTGCTCGCGGCGATCGTCGGCTGGTGCGCGTTCGAGCTCGTGCGGCTGTCGCGGCGCGTGCGCGACTGAGCGCCGCTGGCCAAGCGCGCGGGCGGTGGGCTAGAAGCGAGCCCGTGAAACCCGACGTCCTCGTCATCGGTGGGGGCATCATGGGCTGCGCGGTCGCGCTCGAGCTCGCTCGCGCGGGGGTGCGGGTCGTGGTGCTCGAGCGCAGCGTGCCGGGCGCCGAGGCGTCGAGCGCCGCGGGCGGCATCCTCGGCGCGCAGATCGAGGCGCACGCGCCCTCGCCCGCGTTCGCCACGTCGATCGAGAGCCGCGCGCTGTGGGAGCGCTTCGCGCGCGATCTCGCCGAGCGCACGTCGATCGACGTCGGCTACCGCCGCTGCGGCGTGCTGCGCGTCGCGTACGACGACGCCGCGGTCGAGGCCATCGAGGGGGAGCACGGCTGGCAGCGCGATCGCGGCGAGCCCGTCGAGCGGCTCTCGGGCGAGCGCGCGCGCGCACTCGAGCCAGCGCTCGCGCCCGAGGTCGCAGGCGGCGTGCGGTTCGCAGACGACGCGCGCGTCGATCCGCCGCTGCTGCTGCGCGCGGTCTACGTCGCGGCCGCGCGCGCGGGCGCCGAGTTTCGCTCCGGCTCGTACGTGCGGCGCGTCGCCGTCGAGGGGGGCCGCGCCGTCGGCGTCGAGCTCGAGGACGGCACGCGCCTCGACGCAGGCGCGGTCGTCGTGGCAGCCGGGAGCTGGTCGGCGCTGGTCGGTGGCGTGCCGCTCGCCGAGGGGGCGGTGCGCCCCGCGCGCGGGCAGATCGTCGAGCTTCTCTGCTCGACGCCGCCGCTCGGGTCGGTGGTGTTCGGCGTCGGCTGCTACCTCGTGCCGCGCGACGACGGGCGCGTGCTGGTCGGCTCCACGCTCGAGTTCGTCGGGTGGAAGCGCGAGGTCACCGCGCGCGCGGTGCGCGATCTGCTCGACGCGGCGCTGCGGCTGGTGCCCGCGCTCGCGTCCGCGCAGCTCGGCCGCACCTGGTCCAACTTCCGCCCCTACGCCGAGGGGGGCCCGCTCATCGGCGCGACCGAGGTGCCCGGCCTGCTGCTCGCGACCGGCCACCACCGCAACGGCATCCTGCTCGCGCCCGTCACCGCGCAGCGCGTCGCCGCAGCGGTGCTCGCAGCGCGCGCGTAGCGCCGTCGCTCGACCGGCGCGGCGCGCACGGCGCTCCGCTCAGAGGTAGGGAGATCGCAGATCGTCGCCCGACATCTCGCCGAGGAACGAGTCGCGGTCGCCGAGATCGTCGAGGAACGCGACGTCGTCGGCCTCGAGCGCGGGCTTCTCGACGAGCCAGCCGAGGTGCCGCAGCCGGTGCACATGCGCGCGCACCCGCGCGAGGGCGTAGTCGCGCACCGTGCCGGTCGTGAGGATGAAGGCCCAGTCGCTCGACTGCAGCAGCAGCAGCTGGCGAATCGCCATGTCGAGCGCCCGGCCGCGCTCGCCCCCCGCGTCGCGGTAGCGCGCGACGAGCCACTCGACGTAGCGCGAGGCGTGGTGCACGTGCCGCCAGAGCGAGGCCGCGTCGTCGCCCACCCACACCCGGCCGTAGCCGCCGGCGCCCCAGCTCGACGCGCTCGGCGTCGCGCGCACCACCACCGGGTTCGCGGCGAGGTAGCCGCCGAGCGTGGTCGCCGCGAGCGTGTCGTCGCCCGCGGCGTGCGCGTGCGCGAGCTTGCGAAAGAGCGCCTCGAGGAACACGGGGCCCTCGAACCACCAGTGCCCGAACAGCTCGGTGTCGTAGGGCGCGACCACGATGGGCGCGACGGGCATCGACGCGGCGAGCGCCTCGACCTGCGCGACGCGCTTCGCGAGGAAATGCTCGGCGTGCGCGGCGGTGCGCTCGGCGGCGATGCCCGGCTGGTAGGGCTCCTTCGCGTCGCCCGCGCCGGTGATGCGGAAGTACTTGAGGCCCGTCATGAGCCGCACGCCGAAGGGGCCGATCTCCTCGCCGAGCAGATCGGTCGGCAGGTCGAAGCCGACGTCGCGGTAGAAGTCGCGGTAGTACGCGTCGCCTGGGTACCCCTCGTGGCGCGACCAGACCTGCCGCGACGAATCGACGTCGCGCCCGAAGAAGACGACGCCCGACGGCGACGCGATGGGGGCGTGCACGCCGAACGGCGGGCGCGGCCGCGCGAGCGCGATGCCGTGCGTGTCGACCAGGGTGTAGCGCACGCCCGCCGCGGCCAGATCGGCGTCGAACTCGGGCGAGTAGGCGCACTCGGGCAGCCACAGGCCCGCCGCCTTGCGCCCGGTCGCGCGCTCGAACGCCCGCACGCCGATGGCGAGCTGCGCGCGCAGCGAGCGCCGCGTCGGCAGCAGCCCCGGCAGGTAGGCGTGCGTCGCCGAGCACGCGAGCAGATCGATGCGCCCCGCGTCGGCGTGCGCGAGCAGCGCCCCGACGACGTCGCCCGAGAGCTCGTCCCACTTGCGCCGCACGGCAGCGAGGTGATCGACGTAGAAGCGGGCCACCGGGCCGAACCGCTCGTCGTGCTCGAGCCGCGCGGCCTCGCGCGCCGCGAGCCCCTCGATGCGCGCGAGGTGCTCGTGGTAGCGGCGCCGGAGCATGTCGTCGCGCAGCATCGCGACGACGGGGGGGGTCAGCGACATCGACAGCGCGAAGGGCACGCGGTCGGCCGCCAGCCGGTCGAACGCGGTGACCAGCGGCACGTACGACTCGGTGATGGCCTCGAACAGCCATCGCTCCTCGAGGGCGCGGGGGTGCTCGGGGTGGCGCACCCAGGGCAGGTGGGTGTGCAGGACGATGGCCAGGTGACCGCGCGGCATCGCAAGGCGATGTGCGGCGCGCGCGGCGCCGCGTCAACCCGCGGTCGGCGCCGGTCGGCGCGTGACGACTGTGTGACGACCGGGTGGCGGGGGTTGATTCCTGTCACCCGACCCGTCTAGGCTGCGCCCGCTTGAGAACCTGAGGAGCGCGATTCATGTTCGGCTCGAAGTCCAGCGACCGCCTCTTCTACGACTCGTTCGAAGCGCACGCCGCGCGCCTGGTGGCTGCAAGCCGGCTGCTCGCCGAGATGCTCGAGACGCCCTCTGCGGCGCTCGAGCTCTCGCACAAGATCAGCGACGAGGAGCACGAGGGCGACCGCATCACGCACGACACCATCGCGCGCCTGCACAAGACGTGGATCACGCCGCTCGACCGCGCGCACATCCACGGGCTCATCACCGCGCTCGACGACGTGCTCGACCTCTCGGAGGCCGTCAGCGAGCGCATCGTGCTCTTCGAGATCACCGAGGTCCCCGAAGACGCCCGCGAGCTCTCGCGCGTGCTGGTGCGCGGCTGCGAGGCCGTGGCCAAGGCGCTCGCCCTCTTGCCCACGCTCAGCCGCTCGCCCGAGATCCTCGAGCTCTGCGTCGAGATCAACCGCCTCGAGAACGAGGCCGACCAGGTCTACCGCCGCGCGCTCGCGGGCCTGTACCGCAAGCCGAAGCCCGGCGAGCCGGCGCACGACCCCATCGACGTGCTCAAGTGGCGCGACATCTTCGACAACCTCGAGGCCGCCACCGATCGCTGCGAGGACGTCGCGAACATCCTCGAAGGGGTCGTCCTGGAGTACGCGTGATGATCGCGCTCGTCGCGATGATCGCGCTCGCGCTCGCGTTCGATTTCATCAACGGCTTTCACGACGCGGCCAACTCGATCGCCACCGTCGTCTCGACGCGGGTGCTCTCGCCGCGCGCCGCCGTCGCGTGGGCCGCAGCCTTCAACTTCATCGCGTTCCTCGTCTTCGACACCCACGTCGCGGGCAACATCGCCAAGGGCGTCCACGCCGGCGACGTCACGCTCACGCTCGTCGGCGCCGCGCTCGTCGGCGCCATCGTGTGGGATCTCCTCACCTGGTGGTGGGCGCTCCCCACGTCGTCGTCGCACGCGCTCATCGGAGGGCTCGCGGGCGCCGCCGTCGTCAAGGCGCACGGCTTCGCGGCGCTCGATCTCCCCTTCTTCCGCAAGACCGCGCTGTTCATCGTCGTCTCGCCCGTGCTCGGCATGCTGCTCGGCGCGCTGATCATGCGGCTGCTCATGGCGCTGTTCGGCAACCGCTCGCCCTCGGGCATCGATCGCACCTTCCGCAAGCTCCAGCTCGTCTCGGCCGCGCTCTACTCGCTCGGCCACGGCGGCAACGACGCGCAGAAGACGATGGGCATCATCATGATGGCGCTCGTCGCCACCGGTCAGCTCGCCAAGGGCTCGAACGTGCCGCTCTGGGTCGTGCTCGCGTGCCACGCGGCCATGGGCCTCGGCACGCTGTCGGGCGGCTGGCGCATCGTGCGCACCATGGGCATGCGCATCACCAAGCTGGTGCCGGTCGGCGGCTTCTGCGCCGAGACGAGCGGCGCCATCACGCTCTTTCTCGCCACCAAGCTCGGCGTGCCCGTCTCGACCACGCACACCATCACCGGCGCCATCGTCGGCACCGGCAGCGTGCGCAAGCTCTCGGCCGTGCGCTGGGGCGTCGCCGGGCGCATCGTCTGGGCCTGGGTGCTGACCGTGCCGGGCGCGGCGGCCATCAGCGCGCTGAGCTACGAGCTCGCCACCGTCGCCGGCGTCGCTCCCTGAGCTTCGACGCGCTCGGAGCCGACCCCCGACCGCAGCTGAATCAGCCGGAGGACGAGGCCGCCATCGCGCGGTCCGCGACGTGATCAGCCGGAGGACGAAGCGTCGAGCGCGCGCTCTTTGCCGCGCACCTCGAGCCGGTAACGGCTGTTGACCGTCTCGACGTAGAAGACCTCGCGGCCCGCGAGGCGCAGCACGCGCTTGACCGGGGTCGTGACGTACTCGTGCATGCCGTCGGAGAACTCGATCACGATGACCGAGCCCTTGCGCGGCGCGCGCACGAGGCGACCGGAGACGGCGCGCGACGCTCGCCCCAACTTCCGCAGCACGACTTCCACACCCCGATGCTAGCACCAGGCTCCCCGCCGTAAAGGGGGGGCATCTCCGGAGAGTCCAGGCGCTCGCCCGACGCCCACCTCCGTGCGACCATGCGCGCCCCATGCGACGCGGCTCGGTCGAGGTCATCTGCGGCTCGATGTTCTCGGGAAAGACCGAGGAGCTCATCCGTCGGCTCTCGCGCGCCGAGCGCGCCCGACGGCGGGTGCAGGCCTTCAAGCCGCGCATCGACGACCGCTACGACCCCGCGCGCATCGTGAGCCACGCCGCGCTCGCGATCGACGCGGTCGCCGTCGCCACGAGCGAGAGCCTCGCGGCGCGCGTCGAACCGCTCACCGACGTGGTGGGCATCGACGAGGCGCAGTTCTTCGACCGCGACATCGTCACGGTGGTCGACGCGCTGGCCAACCGCGGCGTGCGCGTGGTCGTGGCGGGGCTCGACCAGGACTACCTGGGGCGCCCCTTTCCCCCGATGCCCGACCTCATGGCCATCGCCGAGGAGGTCACGAAGGTGCGCGCGGTGTGCACCGTGTGCGGCGAGCCGGCGTCGCGCTCGCAGCGCGTCGTCGAGGCCGTCGGCACGGTGCTCGTCGGGGGCGCAGGGGCGTACGAGGCGCGCTGCCGCATGTGCTTCGAGCCGCGCGAGGTGCCGCGCGCTCCGTACCAGCCCTGAGCGGGGCGACCGGGCGACGCCCGAGGCGTGACTCCGTCTACGGAGCGCTGACGCCCGAGGCGCCGCGGGCGGCGAAGTGGGCGCGCAGCACGTCGCGCGCGATCGCGTTGGCCTTCACGCGCCACTTCGGGCCGTTGACGACGAGCACCGAGATGGCGACCTCGGGGGCCTTCGCGGGGGCGTACCCGACGAACCACGTGTAGTACTTCTCGGCGTCGGCGCGCGTGAGCGTTCCCGTCTTGCCCGCCACGGCCACCTCGCCGAGCAGCGAGCGCCCCTTGGCGTCGTGGAAGGCGCGGAAGCTGGTGCCCCCGGTGACGGTCGCCTCCATCATCGTGCCCACGGCGGCGGCGGTCGCGGGCTTGAGCGCGCGGCGCACCACGGTGCGCTCGGCGGGCGCCTCGAAGAGCACGGCGTCCCCCTGCGTCACGCGCGCGACGATGCTCGGTCGCACCAGCTCGCCGCCGCTCGCGATCGTCGAGGCGAGCATCGCCCCCTCGAGCGGCGAGAGCGTCGTGTTCCAGAAGCCCGCGGCGGTGCGCGCGAAGCCGAGCTTGTCGTCGGGGAAGTGCAGCTGGCTCGGGGCGACGGCGACGTCGAACGGGGGCGCGTCGCCGAAGCCGAACGCCGCCGCGGTCGCGCCGAGCTGCTCGCGCGTCAGGTGGCGCTGCGCGAGCCGCGCGAAGACGGTGTTGATGCTGCGACCGAGCGCCTCGGCGAGCGTCGCGCACCAGCGGTCGCGGCGGGGATCGTCGACGAGGTCCTGCGTGTTGATGCGGTTTTCACCGCCCGAGTAACACTGCTTCGTGTCGGGGCCGAGGCCGGCGTTCTCCACGAGCGACGACGCGGTGACGATCTTGAACACGCTCGCCGCGGGCGCGCTGGCCTCGGCGCAGAGGTCGCGCGAAGGCCCCTTCTGCACGTGGCTCGCCCACACCCGCACGCGCCCCGTGGCCACGTCGGTGACGACCACGGCGGCCTCCGGGATCTTGTGGCCGCGCAGGATCTCGAGCGCGGCTCGTTGCAGCGCCGGGTCGAGCGTCAGGTGGGCGACGCGCCCGGCGGCCGCGGGGGCGGTGACCTCGTCGGCCTCGATCTCGAGGTGCCCGAGGTCCACCCCGGTGAGCGGCGGAGGCCCGGCCGGCTTGGGCGGCGGCGCGACGACGGGGGCCGGCCTGGGGGCCTCCCCCGCGCTCGCGCCACGCCACGCGAACGCCCCGAGCGCGAGCGTCATGCCCGCCACCGCCGCGATCGCGATCGAGCCCCGCATCGCCCACGACGGTTAGCCGCGAGGCCCCAGGCTGGCCAAGTTCTCGCCGGGAGGGCGCCTCAGCGCGCCCGGGACTCCGGCTCGCGCGTCCGCCGGACCGGTCCTGCGGCCCGCCTCGGCGGGTCCACTCGTCTGGCTCGTCTCAGCGGGTCCAGTCCTGCGTGTCGATCACGTCGTCGTCCTCGGGGCGCGTGCCGCCCGACTTCAGGCCGTAGGCCTTCCACGACATCGTCGTCTTGCCCACGGTCAGCAGGCCGTAGAGCCCGACGTACGACGTGCTGGCGCCGAAGCGCGCGCGCTTGGCGCTGTACGCCTCGGAGCCGTCGCCCGGGGCGTAAGCGCTCGCGCCCGCGCCGGCGCAGACGATGTAGGTCGTGCCCTGCCCTGCGCCCGCCACCGCGGGGGCCGAGCCCGACCAGGTGGCCGGCGTCGAGCGCTCGTAGTTGTGGTCGTGCCCGTTGAGCACGAGGTCGACGTGGTGCGCGTCCCAGACGGGCATGAGCAGCGGGCGCATGCGGGCCACGTCCGAGTCGCTCGCGTGGTTGCTCGTCGAGAGCTCGCCCTTGTGGTGGAACACGACGACGAAGGGCACGGTGGCGCGGCGCGCGTCGGCGGCGGCGAGGTCCTTGTCGAGGAACTCGAGGATGGCCGGCTGCGCGCCCGTGTCGGGCACCGAGGCGCTCACCGCGAAGTCGTCGAGCACGACGACGTGCGCCGGGCCCGCGTCGAACGAGTAGAAGTAGCCCTGGTAGGCGCCCGTGCCGGGGAAGGCGAAGTTGGCGAGCCACTGCGCCTGCAAGTGCTCGTGGTTGCCGCCGATGGCGAACAGCGGCTGCGAGCTCTGCACGCCCGACGCCGTGCCCGCCGCCCAGAGGCCGTCGAGCCACTTGCCGTAGTCGTCCTCCGAGTTGGCCAGCGCGATGGGGCTCACGTCGCCGGTGAAGACCTGAAACGACGGCGTCGCGGCGCGCAGGCGCCCCTGCACCGCCGGCCAGACGACGTCGAGGCTATCGCGCGCGTCGCCCGAGACGCCGATGGTCACGCTGTCGGCGGCGCCGGCGGCCGGCAGGGTGGTGAGCGCGCGCACGTCGCTCCACGCCGTGCCACCGCCCACCTGGTAGTAGTAGGTGGTCGATGCCGTGAGGCCGCACAGGTGCACCTGGTGCACGCGCGTGGGCACGCTGCCGGCGAGCAGGTACGAGAAGCCCGACACGGTGGCGTCGAGCGCGGCCTCGCTCGTGCCGATGCGGAGATCGGTCGCCTGAGTGTCGACGTCGGTGTCCCAGACGACCGCCGCCGTGTGCGCGGGGTCGGCGTACGCTGCGTCGCTCGAGCCGACCGCGCCGCCGACGCCGACGCGGACGCGCCTGGGCGTGGGGGCGGCGCCGAACGTCTGGGTGCTGTCCACGCGGCCCGTGGCGCGGTCGGCCGTGAGGTCGGTCGGGTAGGCGCACTGCGTGGCGACGCCGCCGCCCGCGCCGCCCACCCCACCGGAGCCGGCTCCGCCGCCGGCGCCCCCCGCGGCAGCCGGCGTGGACTCCGAGCTGGAGCAGGCGAGGAACAGCACGGGGGCGAGCAGGGCGATGGAACGCATTTCGCTCATGATTGCTCACCACGTCTCATGTGACAACCGTGTGTCGCTCAGGTGACGCGCACTTCCCAGGTCACGACCGCTTGTCGGCTTCTGCACGACCGGCACTCGTCTGTCACACGAGCGCCAAACTTCTGCCGGATACTGCGCCCCAACGAAGTCTCCCCACAGCCCACCGGAGCCCCTCTCGATGCGCCGATACCTCGCCTTCTGCCTCCCGCTCGCCGCGATGCTCGCGTGCCCCGTCGCCGCCCGCGCGGACGACGCGCCCCCCGCTCCGCCCGCTCCGGCTGCCCAGCCGCTCGCGGGGGCGTACGGCGGCGTGTTCTTCCTGCGCGACGAGGCGGACGACTTCCGCCTCTACTTCCAGGGGCGCGCGCAGGTCGACAGCTACAACTACTTCGGCGCCGGCGTGCCCGAGACGTCGCTCAAGTCGAGCGTCTTCCTGCGCCGCATTCGCCCCGAGATCTCGGGCGAGCTGCTGCACCGCTTCCAGTTCATGCTCGCGGGCGACTGGGGCCAGAACGGCGTCGACAACGCCGGCGGCACCAACGAGGCGTACGCCTCCAAGGCGGGCACGGCCCCCAGCGCCACCAGCGGTCAGTACTCCTCCGCGCAGACCGCGTCGGTGAAGGCTGCGCCGACCGACGTCTGGATCAACTACCGAGCGAGCGGGCTGTTCAACCTGCAGTTCGGGCAGTTCGACGCCCCCTTCACGATGGAAAACCGCACCAGCGACAAGTACCTCCCCTTCATGGAGCGCTCGCTCGCCGTGCGCGCCCTCGGCGTGCCGACCAACAAGGAGGTGGGCGCGATGGTGTGGGGCGAGACGGCCGACAAGCTCGTGTTCTGGTCGGTCGGCGCCTTCGACGGCGACGGGCAGAACCGCCCCAACGTCGACAACCGCGCCGACGTCATGGGGCGCGTCTTCGCGCACCCGCTGGCCCACGTCGGCGGGCCGCTCAAGGACGTGCAGATCGGCGGCAGCTTCCGCTACGGCATGCGCGACGCGACGTACGTCAACTACGACTACGCGGCGATGACGACGCAGGGCAACTACGCCTTCTGGAAGCCCACCTACACCTCGTCGACCGGCACGACCCACGTGCTGCCGTCGGGCGCGCAGGTCGGCTTCGCGGGCGAGCTTCGCGTTCCGGTCGGCGACTTCGATCTCACCGCCGAGTACGTGCAGGTCAACAACCACACGCGCGAGACGGCAGACGGCGACCCGACCAAGACGTGGCGGCGCGGCGCCCTGACCGGCAACGCCTGGTACGCGACGGTCGGCTGGTGGCCCTTCGGCAACCGCGACGTCAACGGGCTGCCCGGCTACGAGAACCCGACGCACCTCGATTTCTCGAAGAAGCCCGCGAAATCGCCGCCGCGCGCGCTGCAGGTGCTCGTGAAGTACGAGCAGCTTCGCGTGAAGTACGACAGCGCCTCGCGCGACGGCAGCACGCCCGACGCGAAGAACATCGACGGCGACACGAAGCTCGATGCCCTGACGGTCGGCGTCAACTACTGGGCGACCAAGCACGTTCGCTTCACGCTCGACTGGGTGATGAACCGCTTCCCCGACTCGTCGGACGCGCCGACCTCGGCGCAGCGCGCCCAGGCCCCTGGCAACGCCGCGAAGACGGCCGACGCCGACACCCGCGCGACCGCCCACGTCCTGCACGAAGTGCTCGGTCGCGTCGCGATCGCCTTCTGAGCCCCTCTTCCCCGATGACCTCGACACGGCCCATCCCCATGCACACCCCCTCCCGCCTCGTTCGCGCCGCCGCCCTCGCGGCCCTCTCGCTCGGCCTCTCGTTCGCGTTCGCCGCCTGCGGCGACGCGGGCGAGGGCGCTCCCCTCACCCCCATCCCCGTCGACGCCGGAGCCGCCGACGCGGTCGGCGAGGCGAGCGCCGACGCTGCCGTCGACGTCCTCGACGAGGCGACCGCCGACGACGCTGCGACGGACGCGCTCGACGAAGCGACGACCGACGCAGCCGACACGGACGCCTCGGACGCACCTACGGAGTGACGATCGCGCCCTCGGGAGCGCGCCCTCGTCAGGGGGGCGCGGACCCGGGGGCGGCCTCGCCCACCGAGTAGATCGCCATGCCCGGCGCGCCGTCGGGCGTCGCGTAGCTGGCCTCCTCGCGCACGACGCGCCCTGCGCGCACGAACGCGGCGACGATCGCCTGCGTGTCGCCGTGGCCGCAGGGCGAGTAGGCGCACCACGACACGGCGACGAAGCGCAGCGGGTGGCCCGCGTAGCGCGCGAGCAGCGCGCGCACGGCGCGGTCGATCCAGGCCGGGTCGCTCGCCGCCGCGCGGTCGTCCGCGCACCGCCCGAGCAGCCGCACGCCCTGCACGGTGCGCGCGCGCCCGCCGGTCATCGAGTCGAACACGCCGCTCAGCTGCTCCTCGGCGATGACGTTCACCGCGCGCGGATCGGGGTGCGACACGAGCCAGTCGGCCACGCTCCGCTCGACCTCGATGTGGAACGGTGAGGTCGCGTGCTCGGCTGCGAAGGTGAGCTTGTGCGACTCGTGCGCGAAGGGCAGCAGCAGGAGCGCGGGCGCGAGCGCGGCCGCGCGCCCCGCCGCGGTGCGCTCGAGCGCGCGCGAGAGGCTCGCGAGCGCGGCGCCGGTGGCGATCGCGAACACGCCGTAGAGCGGCGAGAAATTGATGGGGAAGCGCGCGTACAGCAGGCTCACCATCGCCGTGAAGCCGAGGAGCGTCACCCCCGCGACGGCCGCGAGCGGGCTGCCCCCACCGCGCACGAGCGTGCGCACGCCGGCGAACGACACGAACGCCGCCGAGGCGACCGCGACGCCGAACGCCGCGACGCCGAAGGGCATGGGGCGCATCGCGGGCGCGAGGTAATAGGCGAGGTTCGACCACCAGAGCAGGGTGTCGGACGCGGCCGCGAAGAGCTGGCTCGGGTGCGCGAGGTGGGCGGCCAGCGCGACGAGCGCCTCGCCGGCCTTGCCGTCGTCGATGGTGGCGGGGCGCAGCAGCAGGCCGGCGGCGATGGGCATCAGCGTCAGCACGCCCACCGCCACCATCGGCCGGAGGTGCCGCCGGACGTCGGCGACCTTCACCGCCCCCGAGCGCACGAGCGCCGCGGCGAGCGGCAGCAGCAGCGCCCCCGCCTTGGCGTCGGCCAGCAGCCCGAGGCCCGCGAGGGCCGCCGCAACCATCGCGCGGCGCCGGGAGATCGACGCGGGCGCCTCGCGCACGCCGAGCCAGGCGAGCGCGCCGAGCATGAGCAGCAACCAGGGGAGGATCTCGAACCAGATGAGCGTGGCGTGCAGCGCGACGACGACGGGCACCGTGCCTGCGGCGAGCGCCGTGAACACCGCGGCGCGCCGCCCCGCGAGCCTCCGCGCGAACAGCGCGGAGACGAGGACGACCACGACGCCGATCGGCACGCCGAGCGCGCGGAGCGTGAGCGCGTCGCCATGCCCGAGGGCGCCGAACAGCGCCGTCGGCCAGTAGAAGATGCCCGCGATGTACGAGACGATGAGGATGGGCCACACGCGCCCGGGCGTGCAGAGCACCCACTGGGGGCGCTCGTTGGACCACGAGAGACCCGGGGTGGCGTCGGCCGGGCAGATCTCGACCAGGCGCGCCAGGCCGTCGGGCGCGGGCTCGCGCTCGAGCACCACGGCGGGCGCGCCGGGCAGGACGGTCGTCTCCTCGCCGAACACCGCGAACTGTCGCGAGAAGCGCCAGGCGAACAGCGACAGGACGAGCGACGCGACGACGACCGCTACAGGGACGGCCCACCCGGTCGCGCGCGGCGGCTTCGCGTGCGGCGACCCTTGGCGCATCGCCCGAGAGGCTACCACGCCGCGCTCGGCGGGCGCCTCGCACCGCGCCCCCCCCGGCCGAGCGGACGTTTGACGGAGCGAGGGCGGACCCGTAAGGAATTCAACGATGGCCCGATCGGATCTCTCGACCCGCCTCGAGCGCGTGACGCGGCGCACGCTGCCGGTGCTGCGGCTCGGAGCGGGGCGCGTGCTCGGCAACAAGAGCCCGTTCCAGATGACGCTGTCGGTGACCAACCGCTGCAACTTCCGCTGCGAGTACTGCAACATCCCCTTGCAGCAGCGCGACGAGCTCACCACCGAGGAGTGGTGCGCGGGCATCGACGATCTCGTCTCGGGCGGACTCGGGCGCGTCAGCCTCATCGGCGGCGAGCCGCTGCTGCGCCCCGACTTGGGCGCCATCATCCGCCACCTCAAGTCACGCGGCGTGCACACCGCGATGAACACCAACGGCTGGCTCGTCGCCCAGCGCATCGAGGAGGTCGCGCTGCTCGACCTCGTCTGCGTCACGCTCGACGGCCCGCGCGAGGTGCACGACGCGCAGCGCCACGAGGGCTCGTACGACCGCGTGCTCGCCGCGCTCGAGCTCTTGCAGTCGCGCGGGGTGCCGGTCGTGACGATGACGGTGCTCACGCCGCGCGGCGCCGGCTCGGTCGACCACGTCCTCGAGGTCGCGGCGCGCATGGGCTTCAAGGCCTATTTTCAGCTCGAGCACGACGCCGGCTGCGACGTCTACGCGCCCATCGCGCCGCGGCTGCGCGACGCGAGCGTGCAGGAGATCGCGCAGCGCCTGCTCGACCTCAAGAAGCAGGGGCTGCCGGTCGGCAACTCGACGACGATCCTCGCGGCGCAGCGCACGCAGCGCTACCTCGGCACCTGCGCCGACTGCTGGGCGGGCGACTTCTACGGCTACGTGCTGAGCGACGGCACGGTCGCGCCCTGCCTGCTGACGCAATGGCAGGTACCGCGCGCCAACGGGCGCGAGAAGGGGCTGCTGCGCGC